>DAINBW010000488.1:0-2778 GCA_036732745.1 Spirochaetales bacterium
GGGGCGGGCTTCTGGCGGGGCGCCGCTGGCCGGTCCCCGCGGCGGCGCTCGCCGACGCGGCGGTCGTCGTCGTGCCGCTCGCCGGCGCGCGCGGGGGCGCGGCCGCCGCGGGCCGGGCGCTGGCCCCGGCGCCCGCGGTCGCGCTCGAACTCCGCGGCCTCGCGCTCCAGGAGGGAGGGCGGCGTCGCGAGGCGCTCGGCGGCGGCGAACTTGTAGGCCTCGTCGATCTCCGGACCGGCGGCGAGGGGCACCTTGCGGCCGATCAGCTTCTCGATGTCGCGGAGGAGGGACTTCTCCTCGGCGTCGCAGAGGGCGATGGCGACGCCCGAGGCGCCGGCGCGCGCGGTGCGGCCGATGCGGTGGACGTAGGTCTCCGGCTCGTTCGGCAGCTCGTAGTTGAAGACGTGCGTGATGCCGTCCACGTCGATGCCGCGCGCCGCTAAGTCGGTCGCGACGAGGATGCGGAGCTCGCCGTTGCGGAAGCCGTCGAGGGTCTTCGTGCGGTTGTTCTGGCTCTTGTTCGCGTGGATCGCCGCGGCGGCGATGCCGGCCTTCTCGAGGGCCCGCACCAGGCGGTCGGCCCCGTGCTTGGTCCGCGTGAAGACCACGGCGCGCTCGCCCACGGAGCTTTCGATGAGGGAGGTCAGAAAGGCGCGCTTGTCGGTCTTGTCGACGTAGGCGACGCTCTGCTCGATGAGCTCGACGGTCGGCGTCTCCGGGGAAATGTCGACGCGGACGGGCTTCCGGAGGATGCCGGCGGCGAGGTCGGCGATGGAGGGAGGCATCGTCGCGGAGAAGAGGAGGGTCTGCCGGTCCTTGGGAAGGAGGGCGACGATCTTGCGGACATCGCGGATGAAGCCCATGTCGAGCATGCGGTCGGCCTCGTCGAGCACGACGATCTCCACCGCGCCGAGATGCAGCTTGCCCTCGCCGTGGAGGTCGAGGAGACGGCCGGGCGTCGCGACGAGCACGTCGACGCCGCGGGAAAGGGCCCGCTCCTGGGGAGCCTTGCCCACGCCCCCGAAAACGCAGGCGCGGGAGAGCCGCTGGCCGCGGCCGTAGGCCTCGAAGCTCGCGTCGATCTGGGCCGCGAGCTCGCGGGTCGGCGCGACGACGAGGGCGCGGACGCCGCGGGGCGCGGGCCGGCGGCCGGCGGCGACGAGGAGCTGGATGATGGGCAGGGCGAAGGCGGCGGTCTTGCCGGTGCCCGTCTGCGCGCAGCCGAGGAGGTCGCGGCCGGCGAGGAGGCTGGGGATCGAGGCCGACTGGATGGGCGTGGGGCGCTCGTAGCCCTCCTCGCGGAGAGCCTTCAGGATGGGCTCGGAGAGCCCGAGGGATTCGAAATTGGAGTCGTTCATTATCTTCCTAGCGGTAGGGGTTCGCGTGATCGGGATGGAGGGAAACGCCAGAGGACTATCTCGCTCGAACGGATCAGCATTGGTGCCTTTCACTATAACGAAAAGCGCGACCGAGGGGGAAGTCCCCCCCGCGCGGCCGCGGGGGGGACGGCGGGAACTTCAATACCGCATGCAGATGTCGAGCTCAAAGCCGCCTTCCGGAATGGAAAAACCGAGCGCCACGACCGGCGCGATGTTCGGCCAGCTGATCTTGTGGTTCTGCCCGCGGATGACGACCGGCGGAGCGATGTCGACGTCCTTCAGGCCCGAGATGGCGGCGCCGGCCATGATGTTCGTCACCTCGGCGACGAGGCCGCCCTCCAGTTCGCGCGTTTCCTGGTCATTGCCGGCCACGACGCCCGAACCGGCCAGGAGGCGTGAGGCGAGTTCCCGCGTCAGCCGGAAGGCGATGACGCCCTGCGCCTGGCCGGCCAGGCCGATCAGGCCGGTGATGTCCCAGCCGTGGTCTTCCTGCGCGTCGAGCTCCCGAGGGGCGGCCGCCTTCGCGTCAAGGCCGAACATATCCCGGAAAGTGGATTCGGCCGAGGCTCGAAACGTGCCCAACAACTTCGCATCCATGGTGATCCCCCTCGTTTTTCGTTGTGGCCGCCGGCCACTCACTATAGAATAGGAGTTCCAATGCGACGGAACAAGTGGGATTGGGCGAAATGCGTCGCCCTGGGCCTTCCCCCGCTCTTCCTCGCCGCCTATCTTCTCGGGGCGGCGATCCCGGTGCCGGGATTCCTCCTGCCGGAGCGCCGATATTTGGCGCTCGGCCGCGACGCGGGGGCGGCGGAACTCGCCGCGGCCCGCGGAAAGGCCCGGGAGGCCTTCGCGGTGCTGGTCGACCGCCTCCACCCCCTTCCCCCCGCGGGCTCGCCCGTCGCCGCCTATGAA
The DNA here is from genome assembly GCA_036732745.1 of Spirochaetales bacterium. Lineage (GTDB taxonomy): Bacteria > Spirochaetota > Spirochaetia > Treponematales > Rectinemataceae > JAEUJG01. The sequence goes on from DAINBW010000488.1 coordinate 2,295, forward strand.
AAGGCGGCCGCGCTCCTCCCCGACCGGCCGAGCCTGGGTCCCGTCCTCGCCGACCTCGAGTTCGGCCTGCCCGAATTCCGCCGCGCCTCCGTCGTCGTGGAGGGCTTGCCCGGCCCGGCGGAGGCCGCCGCGCTTTCCGGCGCGGCCGCGGGCAAGGGCCTGCCGCTCCGCCTCGAAAGCGCGCCGGCGACCGGCGCGGCCCTGGTCGCGAGCCTTTCCTACCGCATCGCGCCCGCCGAGGGCCGGCGGAGCTTCGAACTCCTGTTCGCGCCCGCCGCCCGCGAGACGGCCCTCCTCGAGGTTTCCCTCCGGGGTGAAGACGCGCAACGCCCCGTCGCGCTCTGGCGGGGCTCGGGACGCGACCTGCCGGCCGACCGGATCCTGCGCCTCTCGGCCGAGGCGAAGGCCCTGGGCGGCGGCATCCGCGTCGCGGCCGCCCGCCCGGGCGCGCCGCCCGCGGCGCTGGACCTGGATCTCGGCGTGG
>DAINBW010000489.1:0-2777 GCA_036732745.1 Spirochaetales bacterium
CTCGTCGCGGCGACGCGGCCGCGGGGATCCACCAAGCTGCCCGACGCGCCGCCCGGCCCGGCGACGCCCCGCAAGAGCTCCGCGAGCGTGTCGGTCGCGATGACGCTGTAGGCGTAGGCGGCCGCGGCGGAGGCGGCCAGAAAGGGCCTCACGATGAGGAGGTTGGGCCTTCCCGCGGCGTCGGCGACGAGCTCGAAGGCGCTCGATCGGCCCTCGACCGCCCGCGCGATGACTTCACGGTCGGGGAAGGGCGCCCCGATGCGGTCCTCGGGGCGACGGGAAGGATCGGCCTTGCCGAAGCGGATCCGGCCCTCCTCGTCGAGGATGCCCAGCGCGGCGAGTTCCGGCCGCGACCGCAAGCGGCCGGCGAACTGGTTTTCGAGGCCCATCCTCCGCCCGGAGGCGAGGGCGAGCGCGGCCGCTTCCTCGAGCCTCGCCAGCTCCGCTTCCTTCTCCTCCCGCCAGGTGACGGAGACCAGCTCGAAGGACCGGGCCATAACCTCCAGCTTGGCGCGGATCTCGTCCTCGACGCGGCGCTCGTTGTAGCCGCTCGAGAGCATGAGGACGCCGAAGAGGGGCACGAAGGCGATGAAGAGGCCGAGCTCCACGAGAACCAGGCGGAAGGCCCGGCGATCTTCGCCGAGGATTTCGAGGACGAGCCGCTTGGGTCGGGACTTCGATCCCCGCGGCGCGCCATCGGGGTCCGGCCGCCCCGCGTAATGGCTGGCCAGGAGCCGCAGGGCGCCGGTGACGGCGGCCAGGGTCATGCCGCCCGCGCCGAGGACGGCCGCGTCCAGCGCAGCCTGGTTGCCCGATCGCCCGCCGAGGATCCTCAGGGAGAAGGCCGCCCAGACGCCGAGGGCGAGCCAGAAGGCGGAGTCCAGGATGACGAGACCGTAGAAGCGCCAGCGGGGGGATTCGAGGGCCGCGGCCAGCGCGAGCGCCTCGGCGAGGGCGAGGAGGGCGTATCCCGGATCGCCGCCGAGGCCGGCCCCGAGACCGGCGAAGGCCAGGGCGAAGGCGCCGAGGCGGGGGCCCGACACCACCATCGCCGCCAGCCCGAAAAGACCGCCGACATAGAGCTTGGCGCCGAGAAAAAGCTCGAGAGGCGCAAAATTCGCCAGGAAGCCGAACAGCGCGAGCGGCAGGCAACGCAGGATTCGTCCACGATCAAGGATCACGGTTCCCCCGATAGTTAGGTTATAACGTTCCGCCCCGCCGTCCGCAAATGAAAGATCGGCCGGACCTTGTCCGGGGCGGGGCAATCCTATAGAGTGGTTCGAAGATGCGAAGCGCCCGAAAGCCCCTTACCCTCCTCCTGCCCCTTCTCTGCGGCCTGGCCGCGGCCCTGCCCGCGGCGGCCCAGGCCAAGGCCTTGCCGGCGCCGCCGGCCTTGCAGGCCTCCGCCGCCGCCGCGCTCCCCGGGGCCGAGGCGGTCCCGACCTCGCCCGCCATCCTGCCCGACGACGCGGCTCCCCTCCTCGGTTTCCGCCTCGGCGAGGCCTACGCCCGCCTCGGCGTTCCCGCCGCGGTCGGCGCGCATCGGGGCGCCGAGGCCTGGCAGGACGACGTGGTCTTCTCCTACCAGGGGGGCTACTCGCTCTTCTGGTTCGGCGACCGCCTCTGGCAGCTCCGCTTCGCCCCCGGTTACTCGGGCTCCGTCTACGGACTCTTCCTGGGCGATTCCGCCGACAAGGTCTATTCCCTCCTCGGGACGCCCTTCTACGAGGCCGACTCGAGCCTGGTCTATCGCCTGCCCTATCGCGGCTACCCGGTCCGCCTCAGGGTCGTCCTCGTCGAGGGCAGGGTGGCCGACCTCTATCTCTACCGGGCCGATTTCTAGGGAGGAGCCGTGGCCCTCGTCTGCCTTTCCCTGACCGGCCGCACGATCGCCGAGGACCTCGCCGTCCTGGACCTTTACCGCGGCCAGGTGGACGTCGCGGAGCTTCGCGCCGACTACCTCGACCCGAGCGAGAAATTCCTCATCCGCTCCTTCCCCGAGCGCGCGGGCCTGCCCTGCGCCCTCGCCATCCGGCGCCGCGCCGACGGCGGCGTCTTCGAGGAAGGCGAGGGGGTTCGCCTCGTGATGATCGCCAAGGGCCTGGCCTACGCCCGGACGGACAGCCTTTCCAACTTCGCCTACGTCGACCTCGAGGCCGATTTCCACATCCCCGCCGTGGAGGAGGCCTGCCGCGCCTTCGGAACGCGCGTGATCCGCTCCGTCCACGCGCCGCACGGCCTTCCCGCCGACCTCGACGCCCTCTGGGATTCCATCTCCGAGTCGCCCGAGGAGATCCCGAAGCTTTCCCTGGCCTGCCGGAGCGCGGCCGAGCTCTCGCGGCTCTTCTCCTGGGCGGCCGGGCTTCCGGACCGCGAGCGCATCGTGTCGGGCACGGGGGACTACGGCGTCCCGAGCCGCATCCTCGCGGCCAAGACGGGATCGCTCATCGCGTACACGAGCCCCCTCGGCGCGGGCCTGCCCCACGCGGCGCCCGGCCACCTGGACCCCGAGGTCCTGGCCAAGGTGTACCGCTTCCGCGAGATCGGCCCGCGCACGGAGGTCTTCGCGCTCACGGGCGGCCGCAACGTCGTGGGCTCCCGCTCGCCGGCCCTGCACAACGCCGCCTTCCGCGCCGCGGGGATCGACGCGGTCTACCTGCCCGTCCCCGCCGAGACCCCCGCCGCCTTCCTAGAGCTGGCGGAGACGCTCGGCGTCCGCGGCGCGGCCGTCACGGTGCCGCACAAGGAGGGCTTCCAGTCCCTCGCGGCGAGCCTTT
>DAINBW010000490.1:0-2766 GCA_036732745.1 Spirochaetales bacterium
GCAGGCCGCGCCGGCCGCGCCCAAGGCGGGTTCGGGCAGCGCCACGTCCACCGAATCCCACGAGCCGGTCGCCGGCAGCATCGTCGGCAAGACGACCTTCGGCGAGCTCAAGACTTGGGGCTTCGACATGGCGGCGGTGGAGGCCCTCCTTGGCGGCCTAGGGAAGTCCGGCGAAACCGTCCGCGATTATTGTTCCGCCAAGGGACTTTCCTTCTCCGAGATGAAGACGAAGTTGCAGGAGCTCGCCCCGAAGAAGTGAGGCCTGGTCCTCGTCGCGCCCGGAGCCAGAAGGGGCGCGGCATCGGGAGCATAACGTCGTCCGGGGCGCCGCAGGGCGACTCGGACGGCGATCCTCTCCCGGAAAAGAGGGCGTCATGAGCCTGAACCGTCCCGAGCTCACCGACGAGGCGCTCGGCATCCTGCGGGATTCTTCCACCTTCGCCGGCATGCTCGGGTGGATCTGGGCCGCTTGCCCGTCCGCCGGGGCGGGGGCTATAGTGCGGCATGCGCAGGCCCAAGGCTCCACCTCCTCCCGCCCCTCCGCGCCACGACCCGGCCGCCGCTCCGCCGGCCGCGCTTGGCGCGCCCGCGGGGGCGGAGCTCGTCGCCGAGCGCTCGGGCATCAACCTCTACGCCGAAGGCAGCCTCCACGCCGAGCTCAAGCGGCGGCTCGCGGGACCGGGAGACCGCCTTGAGGCCCTCGTCGCCGGCAAGGTGGTCGACCTCGTGAAGGCGGACGGCGAACTCGTCGAGGTGCAGACCAAGGGGCTCGGCAAGATCGCCCCCAAGGTCCTGGCCCTCGCGGCCGCCGGCCATCGGGTGCGCGTCGTCCATCCGGTCGCCCTCGAGACCCGCATCAAGCGCGTCGATCCCGCGAGCGGGGAGCTCGTCTCCGAGCGCAAGAGTCCAAAGCGGGGCGACCTTTACTCGCTTTTCGACGAGCTCGTGAAGGCATCGAGCCTCATCGCGGCGCCCGGCGTCGCGGTCGAGGCGCTCTTCGTGCGGGACTCGGTGCTGCGCGTCCGCGACGGCACGGGCTCCTGGCGCCGGAAGGGCGACCGCACCGTGGACCGCCTCCTCGAGGAGATCCTCGAGTCGCGGCGGCTCGAGACGCGGCGCGATTGGCTCGCCCTCATCCCCAAGGGCCTCGCCGCGCCCTATTCCTCGGCCAGCCTCGGCGAAGCCCTCGGCATAGCGCCCGATCGGGCGCGGAAGATCCTGTACTGCTACGCGCGGGCCGGCCTCCTTTGCGAGACGGGGAGGGCGGGGCGGCGCAAGACCTATGAGAAGGCGCCCGCCAGGCGAAAGGCGCCCGCCCGGGGAGCGTCGAAGGCTTAATGCGACCGCGCCGGGCATGCTATAGTCCGTCCGCCATGTCCAGCGAAACCTTCCGCGTCGACGCGGCCCGCGAGGCCGATCTTCCCGCCATCATGGAGCTCGAGGAGAGCGGCTTCGACGCCGCCATCCGCGAAGACGAGGCCGTCTTCAGGGCCAAGCTCGCCCTCTTCCCGGCCGGTTTTGTCGTCCTTCGCGAGGCGGCCACGGGGCGCGCCCGCGGCTACCTCTGCGCCGAGCGCTGGGCCGACGAGCCCGGCGCCGATCCGGCCGCCTTCCGCCTCGGCCACGATCCCGCCGAGCGCCACGCGCCCGCGGGGCGGGTTGTCTACCTCGCCTCCATGACCTTGGATCCCGGCCTGCGCGGCACGGGCCTGGGCGCCAGGCTTTTCGACGAGGGGCGCGAGCACATCCGCCGCTCCGCTCCCGGACTCGAGACCGAGCTTCTTCTCGTCAACGAGGCCTGGGAAGGCGCAAGGCGGATCTACGAGCGCTCGGGCTTTCGGGAGCGCTCCCGACTGGCGGGCTTTTTCCCCCATGAGGGTGCTGACTCCCGCGCGGCCATCCTGATGGCGCGTCCCATCGATTATTAATGACACATTAGTATCATAACGACGATAATGTCGGTAAAAAATGATCGTAATCTTGACAATGAACCCGAGCCGGCGAGATACTGCCCGACGGCCGGCGTCGCCGGCTTAGAAACGCGCTTCGGACCCGAGGTCTGAACGCCCGCCCGCGCCTTTCGCGACGCGCCCGAGCCGTCCTGCAAGAGCCTTGCGTCCACCGCCGTTTCCCCAAAGCCAGAGCGCGCCGGAGCTCGAAAGAGCCCCTCCGCCAACGCAAGGTATTTCCATGTTCCTCTTCCAGCCCATTCCCTGGTACTCGGTCCTCATGTGGTTCGGCGTCGTCGCCGGCCTCATGGCCCTGAACGAGCTCGCCCGCTCGAGCAAGTGGCTCTCCCGCCTCCTCTTCATCGCGGTGCCCCTCGTCCTCACCTTCGCCGTCTGGCCCGGCACGGCCGGTCCCGGCTCGAGCGTCGGCACCTGGTTCCACTGGGCCAAGGTCTACTCCGCCCTGGCGGGCAGCCTCGGCTTCATGGCCCTGCGCTACTACAAGAAGCTCGCCGCCAACAAGTACCTCCTCCTCTTCCCGCCCTTCATCCTCGCCCTCAACATCATGGAGGCCGTCATCCGCGACTTCCAGGTCTCCGGCCTCCAGGGCATGGTGGACGGCGTCATGATGGTCGGCGGCCCCTGGAACATCATGAACGGCGTCGCGGGCATCCTCAACATCGTCACGATCACGGATCCGGAGGGCAACGTCTATCTGGAGAACGAGTTTGGCGAGGCGCCGGGCGACCTCTCGTACAACCGAGTGACGCGTCAGCGCGAGGGTGGCGGCGAGACGCTCCTCGAGTACGAGCGGGTG
>DAINBW010000491.1:0-2762 GCA_036732745.1 Spirochaetales bacterium
AGGCCCGCGGGCCCGCCGCGCATCGCGCCGCCCGTCTGGAATAAGATCCGGCTTGGCGCTACAATGATCGTATGAATCCCCACGAGCTCCCCGTCTACCAACAGAAGGAGCGCATTCTCGAGGTTCTCAAGGACCACCAGGTCGTCGTCGTGGAGAGCCCCACGGGCTCCGGCAAGACCACCCAGCTGCCGATCATCCTCCACGAGGCCGGCTATTCGAAGTTCGGCCAGATCGGCGTCACCCAGCCCCGGCGCATCGCCGCCCTCTCCGTCTCCGACTTCATCGCGCGGCAGATCGGCACCACCGTGCCCGGCGTCGTCGGCTACAAGATGCGCTTCGAGGACAAGACCAACTCGTCCACGGCCATCAAGATCATGACGGACGGCATCCTCCTCCAGGAGATGAAGCTCGATCCCGCCCTGTCCAAGTACGGCGTCCTCATGGTCGACGAGGCACACGAGCGCAGCCTCAACATCGACTTCATCCTCGGGCTCCTGAAGCGCGTCATCGAGGCGCGCCCCGAGTTCAAGGTCATCGTCTCCTCCGCCACGATCAACGCGGAGGTCTTCTCCGAGTATTTCGGCGAGTGCCCCATCGTCAAGATAGAGACGCCGATGTACCCCGTCACCGTCGTCTACGACCCGCCCAGCCTCGGCGAGGCGGAGGGCGGCGACCGCTTCGCCGCGGAGGACGCCCTCCAGGCCAAGATCGAGGAGATCGTGGCCCGCGTCGTCGGCGAGGGCCGCGAGGGCGACATCCTGATCTTCCTCCCCGGCGAGAAGGCCATCAAGGACTGCATGAAGCGCCTGGCCTTCGGCCCCGTCGGCGACCGCCTCCACATCATCCCCCTCTACGCCCGCCTCGGCAAGGACGAGCAGGAGCGCGTCTTCGAGCGGCCGCCCCAGGGCAAGACCAAGGTCGTCATCTCCACGAACATCGCGGAGACCTCCGTGACGATAGACGGCATCACGAGCGTCATCGACTCCGGCCAGGCCAAGCTCAACTTCTACAACCCCCGCAGCTTCACCTCGAGCCTCATCGAGACCCCGATCTCCAAGGCTTCCTGCAACCAGCGGAAGGGCCGCGCCGGCCGCACCCGCCCCGGCGTCTGCTACCGCCTCTACGCGCGGAGCGACTTCGAGGGCCGGCCCCTCTTCACGACGGAGGAGATCTACCGCACCGACCTTACGGAGGTCGTCCTCCGCATGGCGGAGCTCGGCATCTCCGAGTTCGAGCGCTTCGAGTTCATCTCCCAGCCCCCGAAGTCCGGCATCCTCGGCGCGGAGGAGGCCCTGGCCCTCCTCGACGCCCTGACGCCCGAGCGCGGCCTCACCAAGGTCGGCGAGATGATGTGCGCCTTCCCCCTCCTGCCGCGCCACAGCCGCATCATCGTGGAGGCCATCCTCCAGCGGCCCGACGTCGTGGAGGAGGCCCTCGTCGGCACGAGCTTCCTCTCCACGACGAGCCCCTACGTCCTCCCGCCAGGCGAGGAGATGGAGGCCCGGCGCGCCCACCACGCCTTCCGCGACCCCGCGGGCGATTTCGTCTCCTACCTGCGCATATTCCAGGCCTTCCGCGAGGCGCGAGACAAGGCCAAGTTCTGCGAGCGCAGCTACCTCGACGAGCGCACGATGCTCGAAATCGTCCGCATCAAGGAACAGCTCGAGCTCATCGTCTCCGACCTCGGCGTGCCCGTCGTCGGCGGCGGCAGCGTGGAGGACTACCTCTCCTCCGTGAGCCGCGGCCTCATCCAGTTCGTCTGCGTGCGCCAGGACCGCGGCCTCTTCCGCAGCCTCACCGCGGAGAAGATCCAGATCCATCCCGGCTCCGTCATGTACCGCGAGAACCCCCAGTACATCGTCGCCGGCGAGATCGTCCGCACGACCCGCATGTACGCCATGTCCGTCTCCCCCCTGGAGAAAGCCTGGCTCGGCCGCATATCGCCCCGCCTGGAGGGCCTCCTCCGCGCCGGCGCCGTCCGCGACTACGGCGATTCCGGCCGTTACGAGCGCGCGGGCGCCCGCCCCGGCGAGCGGGGCGGCGAGCGCGGCGGCGACGAGCGCCGGGGCGATCGCCGCGGCCGCGAGGAAGGCCGCCGCGGCCGCCACGCCGAGGCCGAACCCGTCATCGCCGAGCCCGAGGCCCAGCGCCCCGTGCGCGACTTCACGAACAAGATCAAGATCGGCTCGGAGGTCTTCGACCTCGCCGTGGACAAGAAGAAGAAAAAGCTCGTCACCCTCGACTGGCCCAAGCTCGCCAAGATCCGCGGCGAGCTCGACCGCGACAACCTCGGCATGTACAAGGGCGTGAAGGGCGTCATCCAGGTCGGCCACCGGAAGCTCCTGGAGGGCGAAAAGCTCGAGCTCATCCTGAAGCTCGCTCCCTGGCTCGAGCCCGAGCGCGACCTCGAGCGCGATTGGCCGCGCCGCCGCAACTTCCAGGCCGCGGAGGACCTAAGCGCCCTCATCGAGGCCTTGGACCACGTCCTCCAGGTCGCCCGCGCCAAGGACCAGTCGTCGGAGCTCGGCTTCGTCGCCCTCTTCACCGACGGCGAGGGCGCCTACTGGTTCCGTTGCTCCCGCGGCTTCCACACCGCCCTCAACGAGAGCGTCGCCTCCCTGGACGCCCTCGCGGACGCCCTCGGCGAGTCCGGCAGCGCCGCGCAGAAGGAAAAGGTGAGCGCCCTCTACCGCAAGCTCACGGGCTTCTTCGAGTAGGTTGCCGCGCACGGCTCGCGCCTGATCACCGCGAGCCGCGCCAAC
>DAINBW010000492.1:0-2746 GCA_036732745.1 Spirochaetales bacterium
GCGCAGGCGGCGCAGGCGGCGCCGCCTCGCGGGGCGGGCCGGCGGCGGGGCGACCCCGCCGGTGCGGCCTAGTTTTTCCTGATCGCGAAGACCGCGGCCCCGTGGCGGCCGGCCGCGCGCTCTGCCTCCTGCAACCTGGCCACGAGCTCCTCGACCGCCAGTCCGCCCGCGTCGGCGACCAGGGCCCGCAGGGCTTCGCGGTCGGTGCGGCCCTCCTCGTTGTCCGCGACCGGGCCGGCGCGCCCAACGAGGACGAGCAGGTCGCCCGGCCGCAGAGAGAGACCGAGCGTGCGGACGCTCCGGCTTCCCGCCGCCCCGCCCGTCCCCGGGCCCCGGGACGAAGCCGCCGCCTCCAGGAATTCGCAAGCCCCATCCCCGGCGCGGCGGACGAGGAGGCGCTCGTGGGGCCCCGCGTAGTGGAAGGTCCCGCCCGGCTCGGTGACCAGGATCGACAGCGCCAGGAAGTCGTCCGCCTTGGCGCGGACCCGCAAGCCCTCGACGAGGTGCCGGTTCACCATCTCGGCGAACTCCGCGGGCGAGGCCTCCGGCATGGTCTTGGCCATCGAGTTGATCGCCGACTGCGCCATCATCATCATGAGGCCGGCGGGCAGGCCGCGCTCGCGGGCGTCGCCTATCGCGTACCAGGTCTGGCCGGCGGGCCCCGGCGAGCGGTCGAAGTAGCAGCCGGCCGCCTCCTCCGCGGGCTGCCCCTGGCCGGCCCCCTCCTCCCCCCGGAACCGCTCCATGTCGGGTCCGAGGATGGCCGCGGCCTTGATCGACAGTTCGGCCTCGCGATAGCGCCGGTGCTTGGAGACAAGCTGTTTCCGCGCCTCGTCGAGCTCCACGAACATCTTCCGGAAGGTCTCCGTCATCACGCGGATCTCCTCCTCCTTCGCTTCGGGATCCCTGAGCCGGTCCTTGATCCAATCCACCGCGGCGCGGTCGCCGAAGTCGTCGCGCAGGTCCTTCACCGCGTTCATGCTCTCCGTGAGGAAGTTGATCGGGCGCGTCAACGCGTCGGCCACCTGCAGGGAGGCGACCACCGCGACCAGGAAGGCCACGAGGGCCGAAAGGACGATGATCCGCGTGATGATCTCCTGGTCGCCGTAGAACTCGCGTTCGTAGGACCCCGCCGCGACGATCCAGCCCATCTCGGGGAGGTAGCGGTAGTTGACGATGACCTTTTCGCCGGGGCGCTTTCCTTCGGGCCCCTCGAAGTACTCGACCGTGCCGTCCCGCCTGGCCTTGATCATCTCCTTCACGTGGCGGAGGTGATAGACGTTTTCCGTCTCGCCCGCCGCGGCCACGACGAGGATGCCCTCGTCGTCGACGATGTAGGGCCGGCCCGTGCGGCCGATCTCGATGTCGAGGATGTGCGCGCGGAGGTCGGCGATGTCCGGCTTGAGGCCGGCGAGCAGGGCGCCCACGACGCGGTCGCCCTCGTAGAGCGGGGCGTAGGCCACGATGCGCCACTCGCTCATCTCGAAGGCCTTGCCGACGTGGACGCGCCCCTCGCGGATCGCGCGCGTGACGGGATGGTCGGCGGGATAGTAGAGCTCCGTCGCCCGCGTCCCGTCGGGCCGCCGGATGTTCGTCGCCACCTGGAGGAGCCCTTGGGGAAAGAGCTGCAGGACGCTCACGCTGCCGCCCGTCATCCGGCCGAGCTCGTCGACGAAGGCCTCGTCGCCGAAGACCGGGCTGCCGTTGAGGAGCATCGCCGGGATGCGGACGCGGTCCGTGAGCCGCGTAAGGTAGTGTTCGGCCTCGGCGTCGACCATCGCGCCGCGGTCGAGGGCCACCGACTTCACGGTGGAGCGGACGATGCCCAGGTTCCCGAGGAGGATCTTCTCGTTGAGGTCGAAGACGTTCTTCACGATCTTGTAGATCAGGAGGGAGGTCTGGGAAAGCTCCTTGTCGAGTTCGCGCGCCGCGTTCCGCTGGGTCAGCGCGAGGGACGCGATGCCCGTCATCGCGAGGACGGAAAGGACGACGAGCGTGAAGGCGCGGTGGAGCCGTGTCTTGATCCGCATACGACAGCTTCGCATCCCCGGGCCGATGCCGCAAGGTGTTTTTTCGGCGGAAGGCGCGCTTTCGCCTCCGCGGACGCGGATTAGCTGGTAGAATCATCCCGAAGCCGAGCCATATCCGCCGGCGGCGCTGCGCGCCGGCGAGCCGGAGCCGCCAATGAACAAGGAAAGCCGACGAGCGGGGCGCGGAGCCCCGCGCCTGACCGCCCCCGTCCTCCTCGCCCTCGCGCTCCTCCAGCTGGCCGCCCTGTCCCTCGCGGCCTGCGACGGCGGGCCGGGCAAGGAGCGGCGCGCGGCCATCGAGAAATGGGCCGACGCCTTCCAGCCCTCGACCCTGTCCCGGCAGGAGATCGTCCGCGAGCTCGAGTGGTTCGCCAAGGCCGCGGCGCCCTTCCGCGGCCTCAACGTGCGCAGCGTCGCGGAGGACATCAAGACCCACGCCTGGGAGGCCTCCGTCCTGGCGCCGGCCTTCTCGGAGATCACCGGCATCGAGGTGAGCCACGACATCGTCACCGAGGGCGAACTCGTCGACAAGATCCTCCAGCAGATGGTGACCCGCCGGCGCATCTACGACATCTACGTGAACGACGCCGACCTCGTCGGCACGCACCTCCGCGCCGATTCCGCCCTGAACCTCACCGAGTACATGGCGGGCGAAGGCAAGGACGTCACGAATCCCGGCCTCGACCTGGCGGATTTCCTCAATCCCGAATTCGGGC
>DAINBW010000493.1:0-1441 GCA_036732745.1 Spirochaetales bacterium
AAACCCGCGGCGCGGCGCGCCTTCGGGTCTCGCGGCCAGCCTAGCCTGAAGGCGCCGGGCGGGTCAATCGAGCCGCCGCCCGCCCCCGGGCGCGGCGCCGGCGGCGGGCGGCCGCGACGTGACGGCGTTTGACAGTCCGCCGCCCAGCCGCCTACAATGGCCGGGGAGAACCGCATGCCCCCGAAGAAGAATCCCCGGATCGCCGAGCTCGAGGCGCTGGTCAAGCGCCACCAGGAACTCTACTACAACGGCCAGCCCGAACTGAGCGACGCCGAATTCGACGCCCTCTGGGACGAGCTCGCCGAGCTCGATCCCGACAACCCCGTCCTCGGCGCGGTCGGCGCCGACGCCGCCGACGGCTGGCCCAAGGCGCGCCACCTCATTCCGATGGGCAGCCAGGCCAAGGCCTCGAACCCCGAGGATTTCCTCGCCTGGGCGGCCAAGACGCCCCATCCGGAGTACCTCGTCCAGTACAAGCTCGACGGGGCGAGCCTCGAGCTCCAGTACGAGGACGGCCGGCTCGTCCGCGCCGTCACGCGGGGCGACGGCGAAACCGGCGACGACATCACGCCCAACGCCTCCAGGATGCGCGGCGTCGTCCTCCGCCTGCCTGCCGCCTTCTCCGGCGGCGTGCGCGGCGAGGTCGTCATGAGCCGCGCCGTCCACGACGCGAAATACGCCGACAAGGCGAATTGCCGGAACGCCGCCAACGGCCTCATGAAGCGCAAGGACGGCGTCGGCGCCGGGGACCTCGACGTCATCTGCTACGACGCGGCCGGCGACCTGCCCGGCGGCGGCGACCTTTTCTCCGAAGGACGCGTTCCCGCCTTCCGCGACGAGCTCGGCAAGCTCGAGTGGCTCCGGAGCATGGGCTTCGAGACCGTTCCCCTCGAGCGTTGCGCGACGCCGGAGGAGGTCGTGGAGCACCGCGCCCGCGTGATGGACAAGCGGCCCTCCCTGCCCTTCGACATCGACGGCCTCGTCGTGAAGGGCAACGAGATCGATCCCGCCGACCTGGCGCGGGCGCGGCCCGAGAAACAGGTCGCCTTCAAGTTCAGCCTGGAGGAGGCGGTGACGAGCCTCGTCGCCGTGGAGTGGAGCGAATCGGGCTCCACCTACACGCCCATCGGCGTCGTCGAACCCGTGCGGCTCGCGGGCACGACCGTCCAACGCGCCAACCTCTGCAACACCAACATCCTCCGCGGCCTGGGGCTCCGCCTCGGGAGCCGCGTCGTCATCACGAAGCGCGGCGAGATCATCCCGAAGATCGAGTCCCTCGTCGAGAACCCGCCCGGGGCGGCCGAGATCCCCGTGCCCGCCTCCTGTTCCTGCGGCGCCGCCCTCGTCGACGAGGGCACCCGGCTCTATTGCCCGAATCCCGAATGCCCCAAGAAGACCCTGCACCGCCTCGAAAAGTGGCTGTCGGTCCTCGACGTGCGCG
>DAINBW010000493.1:1451-2745 GCA_036732745.1 Spirochaetales bacterium
CGAAGCAGGCGAGGGCGCGGTCGAGACACTCACCCTCGACGTGCGCGATTTCGGCTCGGTGATCCTCGGCAAGCTCCACGCCTCGGGCCGAGTCCACGAAATAGCCGATCTCTACGGCCTCGGGGCCGACGAGCTCGCCGGCTTCGACCGGATGGGCGAGACCCTCGCGCGGAAGATCCTCCGCAACCTCGCCGCCCGGCGCGAGGTGCGGTTGGCGCAGTTCATCGCGGGCTTCGACATCGACGGCATCGGCGAGCTCATCGCGGAAAAGGCCGTCGCGGCGGGCTACGACAGCCTCGACAAGCTGGCGGCCGCGAGTGTCGAGGAGCTCGACGAGGTCGAAGGCTTCGCGGAGATCACCGCCCGCGCCCTCCTCGAGGGGCTCGCGGCCCTGCGGCCCGAGATGGATCGGCTCCTCGCCACGGGGGCCGTGCGCATCGCCGCCCCCGTCGCGGGCGGCCCCCTCCAGGGCAAGAGCTTCTGTTTCACCGGCGAGCTCAAGTCCATGAAGCGGCCGGAGGCCGAGGCGCTCGTGAAGTCCCTGGGCGGCACGGCCAAGTCCTCGGTGACGAAGGGCCTTTCCTACCTCGTCACGAACGATCCCGCCTCGGGCTCCGACAAGAACCGGAAGGCCGCTTCCTACGGCGTGGCCATCGTCGACGAGGAGGCCTTCCTCCGCCTGGCGGGCCGGGCGTGAGGCGCGCGCGCCGGATCGCCTTTCTCCTCTTTCTCTTCGCCGCGGCCGTCGGCGTCGCCGCCTATCTGGTCCTCGGCCTTTCCCTTTCGCGCCAGCGCGCGCGGATCGCGGCCCTCGAGTCGCTGGAGTCGAGGCTCGTCGCGGAGCGCGTTCCCCTGCGCTTCATGATCCTCTCCCGCGGCAGCGACGAGGTTTCGGCGCGGATCAAGCTCTACGACCTCGACGGCCGCGAGGTCGCCGCGGTCGAACGGAGCTTCGAGGGGCGCGAGCTCTTCTTCGACTTCGCCGTCGCCCCCCTGGCGGCCGCCCTGCCGCGTGGCTCCTCCGCGGAGGGCGCGGCGGAAGGGCTCGCCGGGACCTGGCTGGCCTTCCCGCGCCGCGTCTTCACGGAGCGGACCCCCGCGCGCTCCGGCTTCGACCTCGCGGCCCTCGGCGAGCGCGACGGCTATCCCGCCGCCTTCGCCTCCGCGGGCCTCGCGGCCGCCGAGCGCGAGGCCGTCGCCGCCGTCTACGCCGCCGCCCTCGGCGCGCTCGCGGTTCCCGATCCGGTCGCCGGAGCGGCGGGGCCTCCGGCCGAACGCTCGCCCGGCTCCCGGG
>DAINBW010000494.1:0-2728 GCA_036732745.1 Spirochaetales bacterium
GCCGTCCCGCCGCGCCGCCGCAAGGCCAAGCCGCAAGGCCAAGCCGCAAGGCCAAGCCGCAAGGCCAAGCCGCAAGGCAGCGCCGGCCGGGGGCCGCTAGATCTTCGAGAAGAGCTTGATGAAGTCGATGCGGCTTCCGATGTCACACTTCTTGAGCAGGTTCTTAACGTGGGTCTTCACCGTCTCCACCGAGATGAAGAGCTCGGTGCTGATCTCCTTGTTCGTCGCCCCTTTCAGGATGCATTTCGCGACCGCGATCTCGCGCTCGGACAGCCCGTGTTCGAAGCAGAGGCGCTCGAAGTGCGTGTCGGTCGGTTCCTCGCCCGTGTCGCGCGAGAGGACCATGTCGATCTGGCCCTGGATCTTGTTGAACTCCATGGCCTTCTTCGCCGCCCACACGTCGATCACGGAGTCGATGCGGTCCATGAATGCGTCGATGCCGAGGCCCCGCAACTCGTAGTCCCCGAAGCTCCGCGCCGCTCCCGCTTCCGATCCTTCGTCGGGCTGGTTTTCGGTATCCGCGCCGGAGCCCCGGGAGTCTTCAGGTGAGCGTCCTCCCGCGGCCAGGCCTTCGAGGAGAAGGTAGGAAAAGACCGCCGCCGGCTCGGGCACGGCGGCGAGGGTGTTGAGGGCGTCCTTGCGGTAGAGGACCAGGATCTCGTCGGAGCCGGCGCCGGCCAGGGCGGAGAGGCCGGCTTCCTCCCGCGGGCCGCGGTCGGGGTCGGCGGACGGGGCCGCGGCGGCGTGGTCGGGTTCCGACTCGTCACGAGGCGCGGCGCCCGATTTCACCGCCGAGCGCCAGGCGAGGAAGGCGATCACCGCGTAGACGACGGCGGGTTCCCGGCGGAAGCCCCAATCGGCGCCCCGGGCGGCGAAGTCCACCGCCACGGTGAGGAGCCCGAAGGCGATGCCGGCGCGCAGGCCGCGCCGGGGCCCGAGGACGAAGACCGCGGCGGCGGGGAAGGCGAGGCTCCAGACGGCGTTTTTCTCGTCCGTAAAGCCGAGGAAGAGGCAGAGCGCGCCGAGCGAGACGATGAAGATGAGGTCGCTCGGGCCGACCTCGCGGTTCGACCGCGCGAGAAGGATGAGGGCCATGCAGAGGAAGGCGAAGAGGAGCTCGACGATCGCGACCACCAGCGCGGCCTCGGAGCTCTGGCCCCCGCCCGATCCCAGAAGGCCGGCGAGTCCCGGAACCAGGGCCAGGCAGATGGCCGCCGCCAGGACGGCCGCGAAGGAATCGAGCCGGGTCCGCGGGGCGATCCGTTTTGCGACGCGGGCGGCCGCGGCCCGCGCGTCGGCGAAGACGCTTGTTCCCATGACCGCATTGTAGCACGCCGGAAGCCGCCGCGGTTCGGCCATCGCGCGCCGCGGCGGCCTTCCGCGACGCTTTTCCTAGTCCAGGGCCGGCATGCTCCGCGTCGCGACGAGGGCCACGCCGGTGCCGCAGAGATTCTCGACCAGCACCTCGCCCATGGCGACGGGCGCGGTCACCTCGATCCGCCGCACGGCCTCCATGCAGCGGAGGAGATCCTCCTTCGGGATCGGGGCCGCCGTCCGCACCGGCAGGCGCGGCAGGAAGCCCTTGCGGACGCGCACCGTCGTCGGGAGGGTGCGCATCGGGGCGGTGAGTTCCGCCATCGCGTATTCGCGTCCGCGCGGGCAGCCTTGGCCCTCCACGAGGGTCTCGCCGCCCGACAAGGCGGCCCGGAGCCGGCAACCCACGGGGCAGACGATGCAGACGAGGTCGCGCACCGCCTTTCCCGCCGCGGCGGCTCCGCCGCCCAGGATCACGCCGTTCGCCATCAGCACACCTCCACCGCGAGCTCGCGGTATCCCTTGCCCTTCACGAGGGCCGCGTCGAGGACGACGCGCTGCATCTCGCCGGGGGCGAGGACGCGTTTTTTGAACACGGCTATCCGGGAGCCGTCCGCCGCGACGGCGAGTTCGGCGTCGCGGAAAACCTCGCGCACGCGGAAGAAAAGCTCGACCTCGGCGCCCAGGCCCTCCTCCCGGAGTTCCTGCGCGATGACGTACGAGACCCCGCGGCCCGCCTGGGTCTTGAGCACGTTGCCGGCCGCGGGCGCGTGCCCGAGGGCGCGCCGCGCGGCGAAGCGTCCGGCGCGCCGGGCCTCCTCCGTGACGTAGTCGACGAGATCGTGGACGTGGACCACGTTCCCGCAGGCGAAGACGCCGGGGACCGAGGTCTCCATGGACTCGTTGACGAGGGGGCCGTTGGTCCGCGGGTCGATGGCGATGCCCGCCTTGCGCGACAGTTCGTTCTCCGGGACGAGGCCGATGGAGAGGAGGAGGGTGTCGCAGGGAATGACCCGTTCCGTTCGGGGCACGCAGGCGCGGTTCGCGTCCACCCGCGCGATGGTGACGGACTCGATCCGGTCGCGGCCGGAGATCTCCTTCACCGTGTGCGAGAGGAGGAGCGGAATGCCGAAGTCGTCCAGGCATTGCGCGATGTTGCGCGCCAGGCCGTTCGAGTGTGGCATGATCTCCGCCACCGCCCGGACGCGGGCTCCCTCGAGCGTCAGGCGGCGGGCCATGATGAGGCCGATGTCGCCCGAGCCGAGGATGACCACGTCCCTGCCGACCTGGAAACCCTCCATGTTGATGTAGCGCTGGGCCGTGCCGGCGGTGAAGATCCCG
The DNA here is from genome assembly GCA_036732745.1 of Spirochaetales bacterium. Taxonomy (GTDB): domain Bacteria; phylum Spirochaetota; class Spirochaetia; order Treponematales; family Rectinemataceae; genus JAEUJG01. Next base: position 2,656 of record DAINBW010000494.1, read on the forward strand.
GCGGGCCGCGTGCCCGGGATCGCGAGGGCGCCGCGCGGCCGCTCCCGGCAGCCCATCGCGAGCACGACCGCCA
>DAINBW010000495.1:0-813 GCA_036732745.1 Spirochaetales bacterium
TCCTCCCCCGGCTCGATCACGCCGCCCGGGAACTCGAGGCTCGCCTCGTCGGAGCCATGCCGGTACTGGCGCACCATGAGAAAGGCCGGGCCCTCCGGCGTCTCCACGATGGGGACGACGGCGGCCCAGTCCGCCGCGTCGAGGAAGACGAAGCGGCCGCGGCGCCCGTCGGGCCCTTCGCTCTCCCGCTCCCGCACGCGGAAGATGCCGCAATCCGCGAGCTCGCGCTCGCCGAGCGCCTTCCAGCGCTCCCCGCCCGATCCGTCGCCAGCCAGCATAGGCCCTCCGTCCTTCGATAATAGCCGCGGGGCCGGGCTCCGGGCAAGAAGGCGGCGGCCGGGGCCGACGACGAGGACGCGCGGGCGGCGAGAGCGGCGCGCGGGCGCCCCGGAGGCGCCCCTTGCGGGCCCGTGCCCGGCCGCGTACTATTCCGTCAATCCCGAGGAGGAACGCATGCAGGATTGGGCTCTGGAATTCCCCGGCGCGGTCACGGTCTGCGACCGCGACTACACCGTGCTCTACATGAACGACAAGGCGGCCAAGACCTTCGAAAAATGGGGAGGCGCCGCCCTCCTCGGCAAGAGTCTCCGCGACTGCCACAAGGCCTCCTCCATGGAGACGATGGACCGTATCCTCGCGACGGGTTCGCCCAACGTCTACACGATCGAGAAGGAGGGCGTCAAGAAGATCATCTACCAGGCGCCCTGGAGGAAGGAGGGCAAGATCGCCGGCCTCGTGGAGCTTTCGCTCGAGATTCCGGCCGAGATGCCGCATTTCGTGCGGGGCTGAGGGGCTTACGGCCCGTGGGGCCCC
>DAINBW010000495.1:823-2727 GCA_036732745.1 Spirochaetales bacterium
CGGTGCTGCCGACGGCGCCGAGGGTCACGGCCTTCGCACCGAGGGCCGCGAGGTTCAGGCCTTCGAGATCCCCGCGGAGATGCCCCATTTCGTGAGGGGCTGAGGGCCGCGCCTCCGGCGGCGAAAAAAAGGAGCCCCGCTCTCGCGGGGCCCCGACGCCGTGCGTGGCGGAGTGGACGGTTTAGACGGCCTTCATGCCCGCTTCGATCGCGGCCATGTTCATCGGGATGAACTTGTGCTTCGATTCGGGGAAGAAGGACTTGAGGACGGCCTCGAGCTTGTCGAGCTTGACGGCGCCGGTCGCCTTGGAAAGGGCGCCCATCATCACCATGTTGGCGATCTTGCCGTCGCCGATCTGCTCGGCGATCTCGTTGCAGGCGATCTTGATCACCTTGAGGTCGGCGCGCTTGGGATCGACCTTGACGAGGCTCGAGTTGACGAGCATGAGCCCGCCCTTCTTGGCCACCTCCTCGCAGATGGGGAGGCTGTCCATGTTCATGACGATCGAGGAATCGGGGGCCGTGACGAGGGGGCTCGCGATCTCCTTCGTGGAGACGATGACGGAGGCGCGCGCGACGCCGCCGCGCTTCTCGGCGCCGTAGAAGGGGAAGAAGGTGACCTCGAGGCCCTCCTTCATCGCGCAGTAGACCCAGAGCTGGCCGAGGGAGATGATGCCCTGGCCGCCGAAGCCGGCCATGAAGGTCTTCTCGGTCATTTCGACGCCTCCTCGAGGGTGTTCTTGATCTCGCCGAGCTTGTAGAAGGGCATCATGTTCTGCTCGAGCCATTCCACGGACTCGCCCGGCTTCATCTGCCAGTTCGTCGGGCAGGGGGAGAGGATCTCGACCAGGCCGAAGCCCTCGCCGCGCAGCTGCGCCTCGAAGGCCTTCTTGATGTACTGCTTGGTCTTGCGCACGTTGGCCGCGTTGTTGACGGCGCCGCGCGCGAGATACTTGGTGCCGCCGAGGGTCGCGAGCAGCTCGCAGACCTGGATCGGGAAGCCCATGCCGGCCTCGACCGGATCGCGGCCGTAGGGCGCCGTCGTCGCCTTCTGGCCGACGAGGGTGGTCGGGGCCATCTGGCCGCCGGTCATGCCGTAGATCGCGTTGTTCACGAAGATGCCGGTGAACTTCTCGCCGCGGTTGGCGGCGTGGATGATCTCCGCGGTGCCGATGGCGGCGAGGTCGCCGTCGCCCTGGTAGCAGATGACGAGGTGATCGGGAAGCATGCGCTTCACGCCCGTCGCCGCCGCCGGCGTGCGCCCGTGGGGCGCCTGGACGGAGTCGAAATCGAAGTAGAGGTCGGCCCAGATGGAGCAGCCGACGGGGTTCATGATGACCGAGCGCTCCTGCGCGCCGAGTTCGTCGATCACCTCGCAGACGAGTCGGTGGATGACGCCGTGCCCGCAGCCGGGGCAATACTTGGTCTGGACCGATTTGAGGCTCTTCGGATGGCCGTTGACGAGTTCCATGTCCCTGCTCCTTCGATCACTTGCCAAGGAGGCGCTTGGCCTCGGCGAGGACTTCTTCCTCGCTCGGGATGACGCCGCCGCAGCGGCCGTAGAAGTGGACCTCGCCCTTGCCGTTGGCGGCCAGGCGCACGTCCTCGACCATCTGGCCCATGCTCATCTCCACGGCGAGGAACTTCTTCCCCTTGGCGGCGAGCTCGGCGACGCGCTTCTCGGGGAAGGGCCAGAGGCTGATCGGGCGGAAGAGGCCGAGCTCGATGCCCTGGGCCTTGGCCATCTCGAGGGCGCCGAGGGCGACGCGGCTCGAGGTGCCGTAGCCGACGAGGATGAGGTCGGCCTTCTCGCAGTTGACTTCCTCGTAGGCGACCTCGGCCTTCTTGATCTCCTCGTAGCGCTTGAAGCGCGCGCGGACGAGGGCCTCGAGCTCGAGCGGCACG
>DAINBW010000496.1:0-2721 GCA_036732745.1 Spirochaetales bacterium
CCGCGGCGCTTCCCGGCCGCGGCGGCCTTCGCGGCGACGACGAGCCGCGGCGGCCACCCGCGCCCGCGCTTCATCGTATTGATATACTATATATAACAATTTTTTTTGAGATTTTTGCTTGCGAAATAAAAGGAGTCGTACCTATACTTCACTAACTTTTTTTTCCGGAGGCGTGATGAATACTACGGCACTTATCATCGTCGGCGTCTACCTGCTGGCCATGCTCGGCGTGGGCTGGTGGACCAACAAGAAGCTCGTCAAGACGAGCACCGACTACATGCTCGGCGGGCGCGCGATCCCCATGATGATCATCGCCTGCTCGCTCGCGGCGAACAACATCGGCGGCGGCTCGACCGTCGGCATGGCGAACCGGGCTTTCGGCGCCTGGGGCGTCTCCGCCGTCTGGTACGTCCTGGCCGCGGCGATCGGCATCATCCCCATGATGATCTTCGCCCCCCAGCTCAGGAAGGCCCTGGCCTTCACGATCCCCGAGGTCGTCGGCCGCCGCTTCGGCAAGTCCGCGCACCTCATCACCGCGGTGCTCAACATCATCTCCCTCTTCTGTCTCACCGCCTCCCAGATCCTGGCCTCGGGCACGATCCTCTCCCTCCTCGTGGGCATCGACCTCAACACGGGCATCTTCCTGGCGGCCGGCTTCACGATCGTCTACACGGTCATGGGCGGCCTCTGGGCCGATGCGGTGACCGACCTCATCCAGTGGATCGTCATCTTCTTCGGCCTCCTCATCGCCATCCCCTTCGCGGTCAAGGCCGCCGGCGGCTGGGACACGATGGTTTCGGCGATCCCCGCGGCCAAGCTCGAGCCCTTCGGCACGCTCGGAATCCTCGGCGTGCTGTCGCTCGTGCTCAACTACTTCATCTCCTTCACCTCCGGGCCCGAGATGGTTTCCCGCGTGTTCGCCGCGAAGGACGCCAAGTCCGGCCGCATGGCCCTGCTCTGGGCGGGCATCTTCATGGGGCTCTTCGCCTTCGTCCCCGTGATCATCGGCCTCGCGGGCATCGCGATCGATCCCAAGATGGCGGGCAACAAGGTCCTGGCCACGGTCGTCTTCGGCCACTCTCCCGGCTGGGTCGCGGGCCTCGTCTCGGCGGCGGTCATCGCCTCGACGATGTCCAGCGCGGATTCCGACATGCTCTGCGCCTCCACCATCTTCACCAAGGACATCCTGCCCTATTTCAAGAAGGACATCCCCGACAAGACGCAGATCCTCATCGCCCGCGTCGGCAACGTCCTCATCGGCGTCGGCGCCATGTGCATCGCGCTCTTCAAGATCGACATCATCCAGCTCAACGTCTTCTCCTTCATGCTCCGCGCGGCCGGCCCCATCGGCGCCTTCCTCCTCGGCCTCCTCTGGGCCAAGTCCGGCAAGGCCGCCGGCATCGTCTCGATCGTCATCGGTTCCGCCGTCGGCATCGCCTGGCAGCTCCTGGCCATGAAGATGAAGGTGGACAATCCCTACGGATTCCTCCCGATCGTCGTCGGCTCCTTCACCAGCATCGCCTCGTTCGTCCTCGTGACCTTGGTCGAACGCGCCATGGGCAGGGCTCCCGCGCCCGAGCTCAAGCTGGAGGAGTAGCTTCCTTTCCCCGTCCGGGCGGCCCCGCGCCGCCCGGACAGCCTGCAGAGGCTCCCGATCCGCGAGGGTCGACCAAATAGACCATATGAATACGGAGGTTTTTATGGACAAGAAGGGCATCGCCCAGCTCATCGAGGGACTCAAGGGCAAGAAAATCGACATGTACCGCAAGGACTTTCTCCTGACCTGGGAGAAGTCCCGCGACGAGCTCGACGCCACCTTCATCGTGGCGGACGCGCTCCGCGCGATGCGCGACGCCAACATCAGCCCCAAGATCTGGGACTCCGGCATCGCCGTCTCCAACTTCCGCGACAACTCCACGCGCACGCGCTTCTCCTACTCCTCCGCCTGCGACCTCCTCGGCCTCTACGTCCAGGACCTGGACGAGGGCAAGAGCCAGATCGCGCACGGCGAGACGGTGCGCGAAACCGCCAACATGATCAGCTTCCTCTCCGAGGCGATCGGCATCCGCGACGACATGTACCTCGGCGAGGGCGACAAGTACCAGCGCGAGGTCGGCAAGGCCCTGGACGAGGGCGTCGCCGCCGGCGTCCTGCCCGACCGCCCGACGGTCGTCAACCTCCAGTCCGACATCGACCACCCGACCCAGTCGATGGCCGACTTCCTCCACCTCTCCCACCGCTTTGGGGGCCTCGAGGGCCTCAAGGGCAAGAAGATCGCGATGACCTGGGCCTATTCCCCCTCCTATGGCAAGCCCCTCTCGGTGCCCCAGGGCATCATTGGCCTTGCGACCCGCCTGGGCATGGATGTGGTCCTCGCCCACCCCGAGGGCTATGACCTCATCCCCGAGGTCGTCGAGCTCTCCAAGAAGCAGGCTGCGGCCTCGGGCGGCAAGTTCAGCCACGTCAACTCCATGGACGAGGCCTTCAAGGGCGCCGACATTGTCTATCCCAAGTCCTGGGCCCCCTATTCCGTGATGCAGCAGAGGGTTCCCCTCCTCCACGCCAACGACTCCGCCGGCCTCAAGGACCTGGAGAAGAAGTGCCTGGAGAACAACGCCAAGTTCAAGGACTGGGAATGCACCGAGGAGAAGATGAAGCTCACCAAGAACGGGAAGGCCCTCTACATGCATTGCCTCCCCGCGGACATCACCGACGTGTCCT
>DAINBW010000497.1:0-2710 GCA_036732745.1 Spirochaetales bacterium
GGCAGGCATCGAACACGCGGCAGCTGATCTTCTCCGTGGCGGAGATCATCGCCTATATTTCGCGCAACCTGACCCTTGAGCCCGGCGACCTCGTCGCGACGGGCACCCCGAGCGGCGTCGGGCCGCTCGCGGACGGCGACCTCGTCGAGGTCGAGATAGGCGGCATCGGGGTCCTTTCGAACCCCGTCCGGGAGGCATGAGCATGGAAGCGACGCGGCTGGCGGAGCGGGATCCGGCGGAACGGGCGCCGGCGGAGCGCGAGATCACGAAGGCGGGGCCCCTCCTCGACGGGCGCGGGCGCCTCGCCGGGCCCGGCTGGGCCCGGCGACTCCTCCTCGAGTACGACCGCGAGTCCGTCCGCGCGCCGGCCTTCCGGATCAAGGAATGGGACTACTACTGCGTCGGTGACGGACGGCGCGCCCTGGCACTGACCGTCGCGGACAACGGCTACCTCGGCCTCGTCTCCGCCACCTACCTCGACCTGGAGGCGCCCTTCCAGGTGACGGAGAGCCTCATGAGCGCCTTCCCCCTCGGCCGCACGGAACTGCCGCCGAGCTCGGAGGCGGGCGTCACGGAGCTTAGGATCAAGGACGGCAGCCTCCGCTTCGAGGCCTCCGGCGGCGAGCGGCGCCTCAAGGTCCGCTGGCCCGGCTTCGGCGCCAAGGTCCACGCGATGCGCGGCCTCGAGCGCGTCGGCCCCGCGGCGGACCTGCTCGGCGGCGCGGGACTGGAGGCGGACCTCATCCTCCGCGAACTGCCGCCCCGCGAGTCCATGGTGATCGCGACGCCCTTCCCCAAGGCGCCGCGCGCCTTCTACTACAACCAGAAGATCAACTGCCAGACCGCGGAGGGCGACTGCCGCGTCGGCGGCCGCAGGGTCGCCTTCGACCCGAAAACCGACGCCGCCGTCCTGGACTGGGGCCGCGGCGTCTGGACCTACGCGAACACCTGGTACTGGGCCTCCGCGAGCGGCCACCTTCCGGCCGCGGGCGGCGCCGGCGGCCCGGGCGGCGCCGGCGGCCCGGGCGAGGCCTTCGGCTTCAACCTCGGCTGCGGCTTCGGCGACACGAGCGCCGCGACGGAGAACATGGTCTTCCACGCGGGGCGCGCCCACAAGATCGGCCGCCTCGCCTTCGAGCTCGACCACGGCGACCTCATGAAGCCCTGGCGCGCCGTCTCCGAGGACGGCCGCCTGGACCTCACGATGACGCCGGTCATCGACCGCGCCGCGGAGACCGACCTCGGCCTCATCGCCTCGATCCAGCACCAGGTCTTCGGGCGCTGGTCGGGCTTCGCCGTCCTGGACGACGGCCGCCGCCTCGAGATCCGCGACTTCCCCGGCTTCGCGGAAAAAGTCCGGAACCGCTGGTAGGAGGAACCGTTCCATGACCGAGCCCGTCGAAAAGCACAGCCTCGCGGAGAGCGTCCTCCTCCACCTCCTGCCCGGCGCCCTCGTCGCGGCCGCCACCTTCGGCCTGGCCTGGCTCTTCCGCGGCCGCGGCGTTCCCGCCCTGTTCTTCCTCCAGCTCGCGGTGCCCCTCGCGATGCTCCCCTCGATGTACGCCCTCATGCGGCGCGAGGCGCGGAAGCGGGGCATCGCCTCGGTCCGCGGCCTCGTCGTCAGCGAGGCGCGGCGGCCCGCGCTCGAGCACCTCGTCGCCATACCCCTCATCGTGGTCTTCGCGGCCCTCGTCCTCACCCTCTTCGGCAAGTTCGTCCACCCGGCCGTGAAGGAAGCCCTCTTCCCCTGGCTGCCGGCCTACCTCGACGTCGGCGACGTCTACCTGAACGCCGCCGCCTACTCGCCGGCCTGGCGGAAAATCGTCTGGTTCTCCGGCCTCGTCCTGACGGGCGTCGTCGGGCCCGTCGCGGAGGAACTCTACTTCAGGGGCTTCCTCCTGCCGCGGATCCGCGGCCGCCTCGTCGGCCCCCTCCTCCTCGGCGCCCTCCTCTTTTCCGCCTATCATTTCTTTTCCCCCTGGATGCTCCCCGGCCGCGTCATAGCCCTGTTGCCGCTCATCTACCTCGTCCTGGCCAGGAAGAACCTCAGGGCGGCGATCTGGGCACACTGCCTCCTCAACCTCCTCGGCGACAGCGTCTCGACGATCCCCCTCGTGTTCGGCTAAGGTCCGCCGCGGCCAGCGCGCGGGGCGGCGGGCCGGGGCCGGTCCGCCACCCCCGGCCTGCCCACTACCCCCCGCCGGCCCCGCGCACCGTCACGCGCCAAACCCCGCCGCCGCCCACGACCGCCGCCTGCGCCCTCCCCCTCCGCAACGCTTCCGCAACGCCCGATGCCCAGCATTGAAAGCGGCGACGGCGCGACGGATCGGCCATGAGCCGACGGGACGCCGCGTCGATTGAAAAACGCGCCCACGGGCCTTGGCCCAGGGACGGGCGTCCCGGGCCTCCGCCGCTGATGGGCAAGGAGGGAATCATGAAACACGGGATTCGAAGGACGACGGGAGCGGCCGTCCTCGCGCTCGCAGGCCTGGTCCTGCTCGCGGCCGGTTGCGCGACCGCTTCGGGCGCGGCGCGCGGCGAGGCGGACGATCCGATCGCGGGCACCTGGCGCGGCGGCTCGAGCTACGCGCCCGGGGGCGATCCCTTCAAGGACCTCGGCGTGCGCTACGTCCTCACGCTCATGCCGCTCGGCGGCGGCCGCTACGGCGCCCTCTGGGAGGGCTCCTACGTCCTGCCCCCCGGCTACGCG
>DAINBW010000498.1:0-2707 GCA_036732745.1 Spirochaetales bacterium
AGACCGGCGCCGCGCAGGTCGGCGCCTCGCAGACCGGCGCGCCGGCTGAGTCCCTGGAGCGCTGCGCCCTGGACGTCCTCAAGCCCGTATCCTGCCGGCTCGAACTCGCCCTGAGTCCCGGCCTTCACCGCAAGATCGTGGACATCCTGCTCGGCGAAAGCGACATCAAGGGCGGAGCCGACGACTCGATCCTCGAGATGCTCAACGTCATCGCCGGAGGCTTCCTGACGGGCTATTTCGGAATGGGCGTCGAGATCAAGCTCGAGCTTCCGCGCTACCTCTTCCTCGAGGACGAGTCGGGCGGCGACATCGTCTGCTCGGCCGACTTCGACGCCGAGGGCGAGCGGCTTTCCGCCATCCTGCGGTCCATCCGCTACCGCTACTGAGGCCCGCCGGCGAGGGGCACGCGCAGCTCGAAGGCCGCCCCGCCCCCGGGAACGGCGGCGAAGTCGCCGTGGAGCTCCTCGGCCAGGAGGAGCCCGAGCCTGAGGCCGAAGGTCTCGCAGCGCCCGAGTTCAAAGCCCGCGGGCAGGCCGGGGCCGTCGTCCGCGACGCGGAGCACGAGGCTTCCGTCGCGCGACGCGAGGGTCACGCGGATCGTTCCCGCTCCCCGCTCGCCCGTACCGTACTTGATGGCGTTCGTAAGGAGCTCGGTGGCCACGAGTCCGATCGGAAGGACCGAGTCGGTCGGCAGGGCGACGGACTCGAGCTCGAATTCGAGGCGCCGGCCGTCCCCGGCGGCTACAAAGGCCCCGAAGACCTTGCCGAGCGCCGAGCGGAGGTACTCGGCGCAGTCGAGCTCCAGGGCGTTCCCGCCCTTGTAGAGGAGCTCGTGGAGTTGGGCGACGGAGGTTATGCGCGCCTCGAGATCGGCGAGGAATGACGCGGCGCTCCGCGCGTCCATCTCCTCCTCCTGCATCGAAACGAGGCTCATCACGAGGTTCAAGTTGTTCTTGATCCGGTGGTTCATCTCGCGGAGGAGTATTTCCTTCTCCGCGAGGGCGAGCCTGAGCCGCGCCTCGACGCCCCGGCGTTGATCCAGCTCCGCGGCGGCCTCCGACCGGAGCCGGGTTTCCTCGCTCCGGTCCTCGAGGGATAGCACGGCCAAGGTTTCCTGGCGCCATTGGAGCCTCCTGGCCGAGCAACGGCAGGTCCTGGCCGGCGCCGGCGGGCCGTCTCCCGCGCCGAGGCTGAAGCGGCCGTCCGGCTCTTCGCCAAGCTCGACGGGCGTTCCCTCCTCGAAAAGGATTCGCATCCCGAGGAGGAATCCCGGTTCGGCCAGCCGCGGAAGGAGGCGGCGCAGATCGAGGCCGAGGGCCTTGGCGGAATCAAGGCCGAACCATTCGGCCATGCGCCCGTTCCAGCCCCGGACGCGGAGTTCCCGATCCACGACCGCGACGCCGATGGGCAGGGCGTCGAAGGCCTCGAAGCAGGATTCGCTCACGGCGCGGCTCCGGCGCTTCCCGTCACCGCGGAGACTCCCTCACGAATCTCGCGTCCTCGGCGTGGATGGCGTCTTTTTCGTTCTTCGTCTTCGATCGTGCCAGGAGCTCCTCGCGGATGATCGCGCGGCGGTCCGCCGCCATGCCGCGCGGGGCCTCCGCGATCGGACCGAGGGCCAGACGCAGGGCCGCGAGCCTTTCGCCCAGATCGCGGGTCGCGGCCACGACGCCTTCGAGCATCTGCCGCGTTATGTCCTGGAACTGCAGCGACTCGAGGACCCCGTCCATGTCGCGGTCGATCTCCTCGGCGAAGCCCGCGATCTCCCGCGCGAAGCCGTCGATCGCCGTGGAGGAGTCGATGAGGGCCTCGACGGCGCCGCCCGCCGCGTCCATGCCCTTTTCGGCTTCCGAGACGACCTTGATCGTCTCCTCGGCCATCTTCATCACGAGACCGGCGCTTTCCTCCTCGAGCCGCGTGAGAAGCTCCGTGACCTTGCCGGAAAACTCCTCCGTTCGGTCGTTGAGCGACCTAAGCTCCCCGGCGATGATCTTGAAGCCGCGCCCCTTGTCGCCGAAGTGCGCCGCCTCCACCGCCAGGTTGAAGGCGATGAGCCGGGACCGGTCGGTGATTTCCTCGATGTTCCGGAGAAGGGCGATGCCGGCCGTGATGTCGTCGTTGATGCGCTTGAGGCCCTTGGAGCTTTCCCGGTTGTGGCTCGCGATTTCCGCGACCGCCGAGCGCTCCTGGGCTATCGCGTCCCGCGACAGCCTGGCCTTTTCGATCACCGACGATCCTGACTCCCCGCTCGCGAAGGTCCGCTTCGCCTCACGGGAGGTCTTGGCGGCGCGGGACGAGATCGCGTGCAGCGCCTCGATGCGCTCGAGGATGGCGAAGGTCGCCTCCTCCGTCGCCTTCGGTATCGCGGCCGCGATGGCGCTTTCGAAGGCCAGCAAGGCCTCGGCGTCGAGGAGGGTCTGCGCCGTCTTGCCGGGCGCGGCCCTGGGCGCGGCGTCCTCGAGCCCGCGCGCCGCGAGCCGCAGGTCCTCCGCGGTGGTTTCGTCGCGCCGCGCGGCGGCTTCAAGCCCGTCCAGGGCCGCGAGGGCGGCGGCGGGATCGGCGCCGGCCGCGACGGCCCGCAGGGCCTCGCCCGCCCAGCGCGCGAGGCGGGCGTACACCTCCCTCGTTTCGCGGTAGTCCACCCGTGGGCGCGGGGGCGCGGCTTCGCCGCCGGTCGGGGACGCGGCCCCGTCCGCCGAAGCCCGCG
>DAINBW010000499.1:0-2686 GCA_036732745.1 Spirochaetales bacterium
CGAAGTAGTCGTTCAGCTCATCGGACCAATACTCGCCCTCGAAGAGGCTGTAGAGGTTGCGGTGGGCGCGGAGGTAGGAGACGAGGTCGACGGACATCGGCGCGAGCCGCTCCCGCCAGGTCTCGATGAAGGCGCGGTCCTCGGCCTCGAGGTTTTCGAGGCGGGAGGCGTCGCCCAGGTCGGCGAGGCGGACGCCGTCGCGGGAGGCCTTGAGGGCGTAGGCGACGCCGATGCCGCGGCCGGTCGTGCCGATCGGCTTCTTGCGGCGGGCCTCCGCCTCCTTGTCGAGGCGGCGGTAGCTCGGCAGGACGATGTGGGCGCGGTCGGAGACGAGGACCCGGCCCTTCCAGTCGATGCCCTTGGCCTCGAGGCCGGCGAGCTCGGAGAAGAGGGCTTCGGGATCGATGACCATGCCGGAGCCGAGGAGGACGGTCTTGTCCGGATAAAGGATGCCCGAGGGCACGAGGTGGAGGGCGTAGCGCTCGCCCCCGATCACGATGGTGTGGCCGGCGTTCGCGCCGCCGGAGAAACGGACGATGATCCCCGCGTCGGCGGCGAGGTAATCGACGATCTTGCCCTTGCCCTCGTCGCCCCATTGGGCGCCCATGACGACGATATTCATGCTGTTTCCTCTTTCGCGTCGGGATCCTGGCCGTCCGCGGTACCCCGAGGGGATACCCGCTCCGCGGCGGCCCTAAGTATAACGAAAGCGGCGTAAAAGGTCACTGCCGCGAGTAGTTCGGCGCCTCCTGCGTGATGGCGATGTCGTGGGCGTGGCTCTCCCGGAGGCCCGAGGAGCTGATCCGCACGAAGTTCCGGTACTGGCGGAGGGTCTCGAGGTCGGGGCAGCCGCAGTAGCCCATGCCCTTGCGGAGGCCGGCCACGAGCTGGTGGAGGTAGGCCTTGAGCTCCCCCTTGTAGGGAAGGCGCCCCTCGATGCCCTCGGGCACGGGGGACTCGTCCTTGGCGATGCCGTAGCGGTCGCCCGCGCCGGCCTTGAGGGCGCCCATGGAGCCCATGCCGCGGTATTCCTTGTAGATGCGGCCGTCGAAGAGGATCTCGCGGCCGGGGGCCTCCTTGAGGCCGGCGAAGAGGTTGCCGATCATGACGGAACTCGCGCCGGCGGCGATCGCCTTGACGATGTCGCCGGAGTACTTGATGCCGCCGTCGGCGACGACGGGGACGCCGGACTTGTCGGCCTCCTCCGCGCACCAGAGGACGGCGGTGAACTGCGGGACGCCGACGCCCGCGACGATGCGGGTCGTGCAGATGGAGCCGGGGCCCACGCCGACCTTGACGGCGTCGGCGCCCGCCTCGACGAGGCGCCGCGTGCCCTCGCGGGTCGCGACGTTGCCGCCGATCACGGGCAGGTCCGGCCAGCGCTTCTTGAGGCCGCGCACCGCGTCGACCACGTTGCGCGAATCGCCGTGCGCCGTGTCGAGGACGACGAAGTCCACGCGCGCGGCGAGGAGGAGGGGCACGCGGAGCTCGTAGTCCTGGGGGGAGACCGCGGCGCCGACGACGAGGCGGCCGGCCTTGTCCGTCGCGGCGTTGGGGAAGCGCTCGTGCTTCTCCATGTCCTTGACGGTGATGAGGCCGCGCAGGCGGCCCTCCCCGTCGACGACGGGGAGCTTTTCGATGCGGTGCTCGTCGAACTTTTGCCGCGCGCTCGCGGGCGTGGCGCGCAGGTCCTCGACGACGGGATCGCGGGTCATCGCGTCGCGGACGAGGGCGCCGTCGTCGCGGCGGAAGCGGAGGTCGCGCGCGGTGATGATGCCGACGAGCTTCCCGTCGGCGCCGACGACGGGGAGGCCGGTCACCTTGGCGCGGTCCATGATGGCGCGCACGTCGCGGAGGGTGCGGTCCTCCTCCACGGTGACGGGGCTTTCGATGATCCAGTTGAGGTGGCGCTTGACGCCCTCCACCTGCCCGGCCTGGACCTCGGGCGCCAGGTTGCGGTGGATGACGCCGGCGCCGCCCTGGAGGGCCAGGGCCACGGCGAGGCGCTCCTCGGTGACGGTGTCCATCGCGGCGGAGATGACGGGCACGTTGAGCCTGATCCCGCCGGCGAGGCGGGTGGAGACGTCGGTCTCCCGCGGCAGCAGCTCCGAGTAGCCGGGCACGAGGAGGACGTCGTCGTAGGAAAAGGTTTCTTCGAACATCGCGCTTTTTCTCCGGGCGGCGCCCCGGGGGAACGGTTCCCCGGGGCGCCGCGGCTGTATCGCTACGTCCGCCGGCCCGCGCTGGCCGGCCCGGAGCCGGCGCGCGAAGCCGGACGGACCCTTCTAGGACTGGACGAAGCGCGCCATGAGGGCGCGGTACTTGCCGCCGATCGCGCGGGCCTTCTCCGCCGCGCGGCCCCGGTAGGCGGCCGGCCGGGAGAAGAACTCCGCGGCGGGCGGCAGGCCCAGGGCGGCCAGGCGCTCCGTGAGGAGGGCGGACGTACCGGGGTCGCGGGCCAGGGCCTCGTGGAAGGCGAGCCCGCCGGACTCCGCGTCGAGCGTTATGCGGCGCAGCCGCTCGTGCGCGTCGGCCAGGCCGGACTCCGCGAGGAGGATGTAGGCGGGCTCCGCGAGGACGGAGCCGCCCGTCATCGCGAGGTTGGCGGCCATGCGCTCCCGGTCGACGCGGAGGCCCTTGAGCACGGAGAGCATGCGGTTCGCGGCCGCGGCGAGGCCGGCGAGGT
>DAINBW010000500.1:0-2685 GCA_036732745.1 Spirochaetales bacterium
CCTCGAGGTCGGAGACCTCCTCCAGGACCATCGCCGGACCGAAGTACTTCACGAGGAGCTTCCGGTACTCGGCGCGGAGGCTGTCCACGGTGAGGGCCTCGCCGGACTCGAGCATCTCGTGGCTGCGGCGCTCGAACTCGGCGAACATCGTCTGGCGGAACAGGGTCGCGAGGAGGTCGTCCACCTTGTTCGCCATGAGGCTTGCGCGGGCGGCGTCGCTGTCGGCGCGCTCGTAGAGGTGCTTGAAGAGGAGCTGCTCGTTGAAGGTGCTCGCCACCTCGGCCTCGAAGATCGTGTAGTTGTAGCAGAGGAAGGGATTGGAGCGCGAGGAGTACCAGGAGTGCATCGAGTGGCCGCCCTCGTGCGCGAGGGTGAAGACGTCGCGGAGGACGTCCGGCTTGTAGTTCATGAGGATGTAGGGCTCGCCCGTGAAGGAGCCGGCGGAGAAGGCGCCGGAGCGCTTGCCCTTGTTCTCGTAGCGGTCCACCCAGCGGCCGCGGAGGCCGGCGCCGAGGGTCGCGACGTACTCGCTCCCGAGGGGCGCGAGGGCGGCGGAGATGAGCTCCACGGCCTCGTCGTAGGAATGCTCGGCCTTGGCCTCCGGCGCGAGGGGCACGTAGACGTCGTAGTGCCGGAGCTCCTCCACCTTGAGGGCGCGCTTCCGAAGCTCGTAATACTCGTGGAGGGCGCCGAGGTTGGCGTTGACGGTGCCGACGAGGTTGTCGTAGACGCTCTCGGGCACGTCGTCCGGGAAGAGGGCGGCGGCGCGGGCGCTCGGGTAGTTCCGCACGACGGCGCGGTACTTGTCGAGCTTCACCGAGCCGGCGTAGAGGGAGGCGACGGTGTTCCGGTGCTTTTCGTAGCCCGCGTAGAACTGGAAGTAGGCGCGGCGGCGGAGTTCGCGGTCGGGATTGCGCATGAAGGAGGAGAAGGTCGACTGGGTCAGCGGACGGTCGCCGTCCTTGGTCGCCACGGCGCCGAAGTCGATGTCCACGTTCGTGAGGACGGAGAAGGCGTCCTGGGGCGTCTGGTTCGCCTCGGCCTGGAGGGCGAGGAGGCGCTCCTCCTTCTCGGTGAGGACGTGGGGCTTGAAGCGGAGCAGCTTCCGGAGGAAGACCGAGAAGTCGGCGAAGCGGGGGTCGGCCAGGCACTTCTGGACAAAGGCCTCGGGAAGGGCCTGGATCTCGGGCACGAGCCAGGCCCAGGCGCCCTGCGCCGCCGTCGCGGCCATCATGTAGCGGGCGAAGCGCCCGCGGGAATCGGCGTTGCCCTCGTCCTCGGTCTGGCGGAGGTCGGCATAGTAGGCGAGCCGCTCGTCGAGGATGCCGAAGTCGCGGTCGAAGGTCAGGGCGGCGAGGAGGGCTTCCGCGCTCCCGGCGAGGCTGCCTTTATAGGCCCCGATCTTGGGGACGAGAGCCTCGTACTCCTTTAGGGCCTTTTCCCAAGCTTCCTCGTTCGGAAAAAGCTTTTCGAGGTTCCAGCGGTCTTTTTCGGGCACGTCGTTGCGAAGCGGTATTTCGTGGCTGGCGGGCATGCGTTCCTCCAAATCATTTCCAGATTGATAGTTGCGTCAAGGGCATCACTGCGCGGCCACGACGTTTCCTCGTGGCGGCCCTACATGGACGCTACAGTCCGCCTAGTATATCAGATTTCCCGAAAACGGAAACCGCCTTTTTTCACGACCGAGCCGGGCATCTTTCCCGGTTGGCCAGCCACCGCGCCTACCCAAAAGCCCAGCGCAGGGCGGGCAACCCACGCGCCGCCGATCCAAGACCCGCGCCGCCAATCCACCCCGCGGGCCGCTAGGCGCGCCGCCAGTCGGGCAAGGCTAGACCAAGCCGGCCAAGGCGTCCAGGAAGGAAGCCATCAGGGCGAAGGGCTCGGGCGCGGCAAGGGCCGGCCCATCCTCGGCGCTGTGGAGGAACTCCCAGGTCGCGGGCCAGGCCGAGCCGGCCTCGGAGCGGCTTGGGGCGGCGCCTCCAGGCGGAGCGCCTTCGCGCGGGGCACCTCCATGCGGGGCGCCTCTTGGCGGGGCGGTCGCGGCCGCGTAGGCCTGGGCCTCGGCCGCGGGGAGGAGGCTCAGGGTCAGCGCGGGCAGGCCGCCGAGCACGAGACCGAGGTCGTCCGACCAAGGGAGGGGGACGCGCAAGGGGGCCGACAGGCCCGCCCGCTCGGCGGCGGAGAGGGCAAGGCCCGCAAGGGCCTCGATCCGTCCGGCCAAGGCCTCGGCGCCCTTGCCGTTCCGTTCAAGGAGGGCGGCCGAGGCGGTCGACAGGAGGAGGCGCTCGCCGCGCCCGACGACGTCGAGCACGAGAAAGCGGGGCAGTTCCTCGGCCGGGCTTCCACCATCGGCCCCCGCCCCTGCTCCGCGCCGGGAGCCGCCGGCCTCGAGGTCGGCGGCGAAGGCGGCGGCAAAGGCGGCCTTGAGGCCGCGCGCCAGGGCGTAGGCGCCTTGGGCCAGGGCGCCGGCGGCGGCCGGTTTTTCCTCGGCGTCGGTGAAGAGGAGGCAGAGTCCGGGCGGGGCGGCCGTCCCGCCGGCGCCGCTTCGGCGGGCGCCGCCGGGGCCGACCAGGCGGGCGCCGAAATCGGCCAAGGCCAGGCAGGCGGCGGAATTGTCCAGGAAGCCGGGACTGCCGGGCGCACAGTCGTAGTGGGCGACGAGAACGAGGCGGGGCCGCCCCGCCC
>DAINBW010000501.1:0-2684 GCA_036732745.1 Spirochaetales bacterium
CAAAGGAACGTGGGATATCACGGCGTTTGCGGCCGAGTACGCGCGCACGCTGGCCGTCCGCGCCCTTGAAACTGCGATCGCAGCGAAGAGCGCGGCTGAAGGCTCGGCCACCCTCGCCAAGCTGCGCCTGGACCTGCAGGCGGCGGAATCGAGCCTCCGCGCGAAGCGGCGCGGCCAGACCGCGGCCCTCGACGCGCTGGAGGCGCTCACGGGCGCGCGGCCCTCGCCGCCGCCCCTCCCGCCCGACCCGGGCGCGGTCGCCGCGCCCGACGCGGCCCTCGCGGACGACAGCCTCGCCGTCGCCGCGGCCCGCCGCCGCCTCGAGCTCGTCGCCCTGCAGACCATGTCGGAAACCGAGCCCGACACGCCGAGCCTCGACGCCGTCCTCTCCGCGGGCAAGGCCTCTTCGGACTACGCCTCCGGCAGCTGGGACTACGCAGGCCGCCTCGTATTCTCCCACGAAGGCTTCCAGGCGAGCGCGGGCGGCGGCGTGATCTCGCGGAGCTCGGGCGGCAGGACGAGCGAGACCCCCTACCTGAGCGCCACCGTCGGCTGGAAACAGCGGGACAGGAAGCAGCTCGCCCTCGCGGACGCCGCCGCCCTCGCCGCCCTCGCCGCCGCGGAGGCGGAGCTCGCCGCCGCCGAGGCCTCCGCGCGGACCGAGTTCGCCGCCCTCGCGGAGGAGGCCGCGACCCTCGCCGACGAGGCCGCCCTCGCGGCGCCGCGCGCGGCCTACGCGGCCGTCCTCCTCGCGGAAAAAGAGCGGGCGCGCGCGGCCGGACTCATCGACGACGCCGAACTCGCGGCCGCCCGCTGGGAACGCGACCGCCTCGCCTACGAAAACGCACTGGCCCGCTGCGACCGGGCCGTCCTGGCCGCCAAGATCGCCGCGCAATTCCCAAGGAGCATCGCACCATGAAGAAGCCCATCGAAGGCGCCCGGAAGCGCGCCATCGCCGCCCTCATCCTCGCCGCCTGCCTCGCCGGCGCGGCCTCCGTCGCCTATCTCGCCACGCGCCCCGCGGCCCCGGCGGCCGGATCCGCCGGTTCCGCCGACGCCGCCGCGGCCGCCGATTCGGCCTCCGCCGACGCCGCCACGGGCGCGTTGGGCGCCCGCGGGTCGCGCGCGGCCGCCGCCGCCCAGGCCGGCCTCCAGCTCGCCGTCGCCTCCATCGTCAAGGAAGAGCCCGTCATCGAGACGACGGGCAACCTCGAACCGGCGCGCGCCGTCGACCTGACCTTCTCCGTCGCGGGCACGGTGAAAAGCGTCGCGGCCGCGAGCGGCGACCGCGTCGCGGCCGGCCAGGTCCTGGCCACCCTCGACGACCGCGAGGCGCGCTACAAGGTGGCCGACGCGGAGAAGCGCCTCCTCCAGGCGCGCGTCTCCGGCTACGAGCGGGACGCCGAGCTCATCGCCCTCGAGCGGGAACTCCGCCTCGGCGACCTCGAGGCGACGAGCCTCAAGGCGCCCTTCGCCGGCGTCGTGAGCACCGTCTCCGTCGAGGTCGGCGCGAGCGTCGCCGCCGCCGCCAAGGCCGTCCGCCTCCTCGACCGCTCGAGCCTCATGGCCGTCCTCGACATCGACGAGATCGACCTGCCCCTCGTCAAGCCCGGACAGGAAGTCTCATTCGCCTTCGACGCGCTGCCCGGCAAGACCTACATGGGTCGCATAACGCTCATCCCGCAGGAGGGCACCGTGACGAACCAGGGCCTCGCGGTCTTCGGCGTCGAGGCGACCATCTCCTCGCCGCCGGCGGAGCTCAAGCCCGGCTACTCCTTCGTCGCCAAGGTCCAGGCGGCCGAACCCCGGCGCCTCGTCGTCGTGCCGACCGCCGCCCTCGCGGAAAAGAACGGCGTCACGACGGTCCTCGTCGCCAAGGGCGGCGGCCAGCGGCCGGAATCGCGCGTCGTCACCGCCGTGAAGCGCTCGGACGGGACCGCCGAGATCGTCCAGGGCCTGGCCGAGGGCGAGCGCGTCGTCGTCGCCTCCCAGGGCTCCTCCGGCCGGAGCCAAACCGGAGCGGGCGCCCTCGGCTTTATGGTGCCGGGGCTCGGCGGGCCGCCCCCGGGAGGCCAGCCCGGCGCGCAGCAGGGTGGACAGCAGCAGGGCGGGGGACAGTCCTCCGGCCAGGGAACGCGGCGATGAGCGCCGACTGGGCGGGCCCCGTCGTCCTGGCCGAGGGACTCGCGCGCAGCTACGAAGTCGGGGAGGAGAAGGTCTTGGCCCTCCGCGGCGTCTCCATCCGCATCGAGCGGGGCGACATGACCGCGATCATGGGCCCCTCGGGCTCCGGCAAGTCCACCCTGATGCACCTCATCGGCTGCCTGGACAGCCCGACGGGCGGCCGCATCCTCATCGACGGGGTCGAAGCCCAGGACATGAGCCAGACCGAGCTCGCCAGGCTCCGGCGCGAGCGCATCGGCTTCGTCTTCCAGACCTTCAACCTCCTGCCGCGGCTCAGCATCCTCGAGAACGCGGCCCTGCCCCTGCGCTACGCGGCCGTGCCGAACAAGCGCCGCCTGGAGCGCGCGGCCGCCGCCCTCGAAGCCGTCGGCCTCGCCGACCGGATGCGCCACCGGCCCGGCCAGCTTTCCGGCGGACAGCGCCAGCGCGTGGCGATCGCGCGCGCCCTCATCAACGAGCCGGCCCTGATCCTGGCCGACGAGCCGACGGGCGCCCTCGAC
>DAINBW010000502.1:0-2681 GCA_036732745.1 Spirochaetales bacterium
CGCCATGCCCTGTCCGCCCGGTCGGAAATGCGGGGCCTCAACAAGGAAGTCCTCGACCTGGCGGCGGAGATCGGCCTGCGCCTGCCCGTTTTCGAGGAACTGGCGGCGAAGGCCTAGGGGGGGGAAGGCCTGGAAAGAAGCAGGCCTTGGGGGACAGTGCTTTGGGGATGCCTCGGTCCGGCGGGAACAGGGCGCAAAAGCGATTGGCGGGGACAGTGCCGGCGAAAAGCTCCGGACGCTATTGTAAATCTCCGGCGAATCGCCAAAATCATGGCATACGCGCTACATTTCTTTTAGCGGTGTACGATGTGCACCGTAAAGGATGCGTTGATGCATAAATCCAAATCCCCGATGCCGATCGAAAGGCCCGATCCCCTGGCTTCTCGTCCATCCGAGGGTGCGTTCAAGGCCTCGCCGCTCCGCCACCCCAAGTTTGTCGCTCCGCCCCGCGCTTCGGCCGCCCGCCGCAAGGCCGGACTGCCGAAGGCAGTCTCCTCCGCCGAGAAGTCTTCGCGGCCGCCGAGCGTGGCGGCGATCATTGGTGAACTCGTTTCGATCCTGCCCGAGCTCGACGCCGAGGGCCTCGCCTTTCTACTCGACCAGGCTCGCCTGCGCCGCTATGCCCTCGCGGCCGAACGGCGGGTGCTGGAGGAGGCCAAGGACGCGCGGGGCTCGCGGCGGCTCGGCGCCGAGGTTGGCAGGAGCCTCAGGATGGACCGCTCCTCCGACGGCTCGACCTACCACATCGTCGCGGGCGGCACCTGGAAGATGTTCACCGCCGAGGAGACCGCGGCGATGGTCCGCATTTCCCGCCTTGACCTGGCCGAGGCGGAGGCCGCGCGTCGGCTCCACGCCTGGCTCGGCGAGGAGCGCCGCGACTTCCTCGTGGACCTCGACATCGAGGCCGTCGATTCGCCGAAGCTCCGCGAGCTTCTCGCCCTGCTCCGCGAAACCTTTCCGGCCAAGAGTCCCCGGAGCTCGCGCCGCTAAGCCCGCCGGCCGCTGGGCCGGGCAGCTACGCCAAGCCAGGCAGGCCCGGCAGGCCAAGCGGTCACGCCAAGCCAGGCAGGTCAGGCTCCCGGTCGGGGCGGCCGCTCAGGCCAAGATGCCGTCGGCGGCCCGGAGGCCCGAGGCCCAGGCCGCGGTGATGCCGCGGCTCGTGCCGGCGCCGTCACCGATGAGGTAGAGGTTCGGCCGGGCGCGGAAATGGCGGTCGGCGAAGACGGGCCGGTTCGCGTACAGCTTGATCTCGGGGTAGTACATGATGGTGCTCGGATGGAGGAGCCCCGGCACGACCGTGTCGAGGAGCTTCATCGCGTTCCAGAGCGCCCGCATCACCTTGGCCGGCGCGCAGAGCCCGATGTCGCCGGGCGTCGCCGAGGGCAGGGTCGGCTCGAAGTCGTAGAGGTCTCCCGAAAAGCTCGAGCGGAAGGATCTCTTGCCGAGGCGGAAATCGCCGACCCGCTGCATGATGGGGCCGCCGCCGCCGAGGAGTGAGGCCTGGATGCCGAGCATCCGGGCGTAGGCCTGGCCCGAGGCGAGGGGTTCGGTGAGCGTGACGGTCTTCAGCATCGCGAAATTCGCGAGGCCGTTCGAGGGCCGCGAGGCGGACCAGGCGTGGCCGTTGACGCTGTACCAGGAGCCGCCGCCCGGGGCCTCGTACTTCTCCTGGACGACGTGGGCCGCGCGGGAATTGGTGCAGAAGGTGCGCGTCTTCTTCGGGAAGAGGAACTTCGGGTCGTAGTAGTCCTTGACGATGGGGTAATGCTCCTCGCGCGTCTCCACGCGGATGCCGACGTCGACGACGTTGTCCGTGTAGGCGACGCCCGCGTCGTGCATGAGGCCCTGGAGGAACTCGAAGCCGCCGCGTCCCGGGGCGACGATGAGGTCCCCGTAGGCGATTTCGCGCCTGTCGGTGGCGAGCACCCGCTTGTCGGCGTCGAGGGAGAGCGCCTTCTCGCCGAGCGACACCGCGGCGCCCCGATCGCGGAGCTCGGCGACGAGGCGCTTGATGAGCTCGAGGCCGCCGTCGGTGCCGAGGTGGGATTGGCGGATCGAGAGGAGCCGTACGCCGATTTTTTCGGCGCGGTGGGCATAGCGCTCGAGGTTGCGCTTTTCGAGGATGTTGGGATTGAGGAAGGCCTCGACCCGGGCGAGATAGCTGCCCGCCTCGGCCTCGTTCCAGCAATTTTCAGGGAAGCCGATCGGCCAGGTGAAGTTCATCTTGCAGTCGTTGCGCAGGCCGCCGGAGGAATACTCGTTCTTGTCGAGGAGGAGGATGCCGAGGCCCGGCTTCCTGCCGAGCAGCTCAAAGGCCGCGCCGAGGCCGGCGGGGCCGGTGCCGACGATGACGACATCGTAACGTTCCATGGGTGAGTGCCTCCTCTGGTGGACTGTCGTGCCGGTGATGGAGCATAGCCTCAAAGCCCGGGCGGGCGAAAGGGGGCGAATCGCCTCACCCCAATTAAGCCTCGCGGGCACTGTCCCCATGGTCGGCACCTGTCGCCGGGACCGGCGACGCTTTTGGCCTCGAGCACTGTCCCCCAGGGCCCGAAGGTCGCTTAGGCGCTCCCGCCCGAAGCCCGCCCGGCCTTGCGCGCCCGCTTGTCCGCGTACATCGCCGCGTCGGCGCGGGCGACCAGTTCGTCGGCGCCGGTCGTCTCGCCCGCGCGGAAAAAGGC
>DAINBW010000503.1:0-2679 GCA_036732745.1 Spirochaetales bacterium
AAACCGCCCAGGCCGCCTCCCTCCTCTCCGCCGAACCGCGCGGCGCGCCGGACAACTCGGGCGGCCTCGTGCGCACGGACAAACGGATGACCCTCTACGCCTGGTGGTTTGAAAGCCGCCTCGCGCGGCCCGCCTCCCCCGCGACCCGCACGCTGTCGGGGCGCGGGCTGGCCATCCCCGGCATGCCCCTCGCCGGCGTCGACGCCCTCCTGACCCTGCCACCGCGCCGCGCCGAGCTCGACGCGCGCCTCGCCGCCGTCGCCGACCTCGCGGCGGAGTACGCCCGGGACTCCGGCGCCTCCGCGCGGGCGGAGGCGGGCAGGGCCGCCCTCCTCGCGGACCTTGGCCGCATCGAGGCGACGGCCCGCGGCGCCGAAGCCGTGGCGCGGGAGGCGGGGGCTGCCCTTGCCGCGGGCGCCCCGACGGGCGCCGCCGCCGTGGTTCGCGCCCTCGATCGCCTCGCGGCCGCCGACGCCGAACTCCTCGGAAACGAGTCCCGCGACGTCGCCGGCTTCCTCCTGCCGCCCATGGACGAACTCCTCGGCCGCCGCCCCCGCGACCTCCGTGAAAGCCTGGCCCAGTCCGAAGCCCTCTACCGGAGCGTCGGCGACTCGGCCCGCTATCACCTCGAGGCCCTCGCGTAACGGAAAGTTTCCCGCGGCGCTTTTTTTTAAGGTTTTTCCCCCGGATGTCGAAAATATCTCTAGAGGGAAACCTCTACCAACGGTATGCATACTGACGTCCAGGCATACCGTTTTTTTATACCCTGAGGCCCAGGTCGCCGACGATCTCGAGCCCGGCCTTGGGCGCCTCGCCCTCGAAGAGGAGCTCGTCGCCGCGGGTCCAACGGAGGCGAAGGGTCGCGTCGACGCTTTCCGCGACGCGACGGGAGAGCAGGCCCTTCACGGGCGCCCGGAGAAGGCCGCCCCGCGCGCGCGTCGCCTCGACCTCGAAACGCTCCCGCGTCCGGGGCTTTTCGATGACGACCCGGGCGGTTTCGTCGCCGATCCGGAGCGCCGCGAGCCGCGCGCCCGAGTAGCTCGCCTCGCGGACAAGGCGGCCGCCGAGGGTGGCCGCGCAGAGGAAGCCGACGAAGGAGCCGCCGAGCCAGGGGATGCGCGCCACCGACAGCATGAAGGAGTCGCCTTCCGTCGGAAAGTTGTTGGACTGGGTCCAAAGCCAACTTTCCGGCATCGAGGAACCCCAATCCTTTTCCGCGTAGCCGCGCCCCCCCGAGAAGCCGATCTCCCTCCCGTCGTGGCGCAGGGAACCCGAAAGCCGATGGTGGAGGGAGACGAGGCCGTGCCGGCATTCCATGAAGGGGACGAAGGAATAGGGGCCCATGACGCCGGGCGAGAGGAAGGGCGAGGGCAGGAGGGTCGGCGGGCCGAAGCCGATTTCTCCCTCGAAGCGGCCCTCGGCGGAGGCGAGGTCGAGGCGGAGCCCGGCTCGCGAGAATTCGTTGCCGCCGATCCGGACGCGGAGTTCGCGGCGCGAAGCCTCGAAGGCCTCGAGGGGGTATTCGAACCACCAGGAACGGGCCGTCGCGCCCTCGATGGCCTGGACGAAGGAATATCCCTCACCGGACGACGCTCCCCGCGCGATGCCCGGTATGAAGGACCAGGATTCCGCGGCGTCGGCGGTGACCTGCTTGAAATACCATCCTTCGAAATAGCGGCGGCGCTTGCGCCCTCCCTGAAATACTTCCGGTTTCCACAACTCGAGGGCCACCGCCGCTCCTTTCGCCGGCGACCAAGGCGGCCGGGGCTGTGGAAAAGATACTCCATGCGCGGCGGGAACCCAAGTCGCCGCGCGCGTCCGCGCTCGCCCGCGCGCGTCCGCGCTTGCGCCCGCGGCGCGGCGGGGCTACACTGCCGCGAGGCCGCGGGTGATCCAGCCCTGGCGGCGCTAATGGAGGTAAGCATGCAGAGCCGCGACGAAGCGATCCGCCTCTGGCGGGAACACAATACGGACGAGTCCCTCTTTCGCCACGCCCTTTCCGTGGAGGCGGCCATGCGCCACTTCGCCGCGAAGCGGGGCGAGGATCCCGAGTATTGGGGCCTCGTCGGCCTCCTCCACGACGTGGACTACGGCGAGCATCCCGCCGAGCACCTCAAGCACGCGCGGCCCCTCCTCGCGGGCGCGGGCTACCCGGAGCCCTTCATCCGCGCGGTCGAGTGCCACGGCTACGGGCTCTGCACCGACATCGAACCCGTCCTCGCGATGGAGAAGGTCCTCTTCGCCGTGGACGAGCTGACGGGCTTCATCGCCGCCTGCGCCTTCGTGCGGCCCTCCAAGAGCGTCCTCGATCTCGAGGTGAAGTCGGTGAAGAAGAAGTGGGGCACGGCCGCCTTCGCCGCGGGCGTCAGCCGCGAGGTGATCGAAAAGGGCGCCGCGATGCTCGGCATGCCCCTCGAGGCCCTGATCGAGGAGACCATCCTGGCCCTCCGCGGCGCGGCGGAGGCGACGGGCCTCAAGGGCGGCCTCTAGCCCGCTTCGGGGCCTTCGGGGCCGGCGCCGGGAGGCGAAGCCCGCGGCGGCAGGGCGTCGTAGTCCAGGACGGCCGCATTGTCGAGCTTGTCCCGGCGGGCGCCACGCCGAAAACACCGGCGGCCGTGGCCTTCGACGCCAGCCGTCATGTCGTGGTGCCGGGGCTGATCAACACGCATCATCATTTCT
>DAINBW010000504.1:0-2674 GCA_036732745.1 Spirochaetales bacterium
GAGGAGGAGAAAGAGGCCGCCGAGGACGAGGAGGACGATGGTTCTTCGCTTCATGGAATCTCCTTCGCGCGGCGCCCCCCTTTAGGCGCGCGGCCTTCGGGGGGCGCGGCGCGTCACTTGCCGAGGAGCCGGTCCGTGTGCCGCGTCACCGCGGCCGGATCGGCCAGGTCGAGGGGCAGGACGACCCGGGTGCCCGGCACCGCCAGGCGGCGCAGGGCGTCGATGTAGGACTCCGCGACGCGGAGCGAGGCGGCCTCGCCGCCGTTCGGCACGGAGACGGCGGCCGCCAGGGTCTTGATCGACTCGGCGGTCGCGCGGGCCACGGCCAGGATCTCGGAGGCGCGGCCCTCGGCCTCGTTGATGGCGCGTTCCTTCTCGCCCTCGCTCTTGTTGACCGCCTCCTCCATCGCCGCCTGGGAGTAGTTGATCTTGCTCTCCATCACGCCGAGGCTCTTGGCGATCTCCGCGCGCTTGTCGCGCTCGGCCTTCATCTGCAGCTCCATCGACCTGAGCACGGAGTCGGGCACCTTGATGTTCTGGATCTCGTAACGCGTCACCTTGACGCCCCAGGGCGCCGCGGCCTCGTCCACCGCGCGGACGACGGCGGCGTTGATGGCGCCGCGCTCCTCGAAGGTGCGGTCCAGCTCCAGCTTGCCGACGACGGCGCGGATCGTGGTCTGGGCCAGGCAGACGCTCGCGAAGCGGTAGTCGGTCACGCCGTAGGAGGCGCGCTTCGGGTCCACGACGCGGAGGTAAAGGACGCCGTCCACGTGCACCTTGACGTTGTCCGCCGTGAAGCACTCCTGCGAGGGGACGTCCACCGCCTGTTCCTTCAGGTTGTGGCGGTAGGCGACGCGGTCCACGAAGGGCACGAGGACGTGGAAGCCCGCGCCGAGGCTCGCGGCGTAGCGGCCGAGCCGCTCGACGATCTGGACGGACTGCGCCGGCACGATGCGGATGGAGCGCAGGAGCTGCACGGCGAACACGAGGCCGAAGAGGCCGAGGATCACGTAGAGGGGGATGAGGGGGTTCACGCTTCGCCTCCTTCGCGGCGCGGGCGCCGGTCGCCGGGACGCGCCGCTTCCCGCGCGGGCTCCCGCGCGTAGTCGCGGACGCCGGGCGCCGCGCGCCCGGGGACGGGTTCCAGGGTGGACTCCTGCGGCAGCGCCCGGGCGGCGCCGAGGCCCAGGACCTCCGCGAAGCCCTGCATCTCCGCGAGCTTCTCCGGCAGCACGGAGGCGCTGGCGGAGCCGAGGATCTGCCCGAGGCGGTCGATGTACTGCTCCGAAAGGCGCAGGGTCATGGCCGAGCGGCCGCCGGGCGAGGCCAGGGCCTCGGCGACGAGCCGGAGGCCCTCGGCGGTCGCGTCGCTCACGACGCCGATGGCCTTGGCCTTGCCGTCCGCCTGGTTGATCGTGCGCGTGCGCTCGCCCATGGAGATGTTGATCGCCTCCTGGCGCTCGCCCTTGGAGACGTTGATGCGGCTTTCCTTGACGCCCTCGCTCGCGAGGATCTCGGCGCGCTTCTCGCGCTCCGCGCGCATCTGCCGCTCCATGGCCTCGGTGATGACCTCGCTCGGCGTGATGGAACGGACCTCGTAGCGCGTCACCTTGATGCCCCAGGGATCCGTCGCCTCGTCCACGGCCTTCACGATGTTGTCGTTGATCGTCTCGCGCCCGGCGAAGCTGCGGTCCAGTTCCATCTTGCCGATCTCGGAGCGCATGGTCGTCTTGGCCAGCTGCACGGTCGCGAAGCGGTAGTCGTCGATGCCGTAGCTCGCGAGCGCCGGGTCGAAGATCTTGTAGTAGAGGATGCCGTCCACCGTCACTTGCACGTTGTCCGACGTTATGCAGACCTGCGGCTCCACGTCGATCACGTCCTCCTTGAGCTGGTGCCGGTAGGCTACCCGCTCCACGAAGGGCAGGAGCACGTGCAGGCCCGAACCCAGGGTCCGCCGGTACTTGCCGAGGAGCTCCACGACGTAGGCCTTCTGCTCCGGCACCACGACGACGAGGCGCGCGAACGCCAGGATCGCCGCGATGGCCGCCGCGTAGGCGAAGATGATGCCGACCATCACTTGTCCTCCCTTTTTTCGATCGCTGTCTCCCCGCGGCTCGCGGCCGCGGGACTTGGGTCTTCCGCCAGGGCCGCGCGCTCCGCGTCGGCGGCCAGGAAATCGCGCGTCACGACCAGGGCCAGCCCCTCGCGGCCGACGACGCGCACCGTCTCCCCGGGCTCGAAGGCCTCGAGGTAGGCCAGGGCCTTCCAGCTCGTGCCCCGGAAATGGACCCGGCCGGGCCGGTCGGGGCCGATGCGCTCGATGACCTCGGCCGCCTCGCCGGCGACGCCGTCCACCTGGCCGTCCTTGTCGCGGAGGAAAATGGTCCCCTTGAGGAGGCGCTTCAGGCGCTTGCGAAGGGAGAAAAAGGCGGCCAGGCTGGCGGCGGTCCAGAAGAGGGCCTGCAGGGCGGGGGCGGCGGCGAAGGGCGGGATGGCGCAGAGCAGGGCCGTGGCCAGGGCGCCAAGGCCGAAGAAGATGACGGACAGGCCGGGAACGAAGGTCTCGACCCCGATGAGGACGAGACCGAGCGCGGCCCACCAGAACCAGGGATCCATCACGGCTATAGGCCTCTCCGCGGTCCGGGCGCGAGCCCGGGTCCGCGCGTTGACGTAT
>DAINBW010000505.1:0-2669 GCA_036732745.1 Spirochaetales bacterium
GGCGGGGCTCGCCCTCCCCGTCCGCATATCGCGTGAAATCGCTCATCGCAGCACCTCCGGCGCGCGGCCAGCCGCCGGGCTCTTTCCGCCCCGGACCGGCCGCGGACCCGGAACTCCCGTCCTAGCCCTTCACCGCGCCGAGGGTGATGCCCTGGGCGAAGTACTTCTGGAAGCAGGCGAAGACGATGATCATGGGCACCGAGGCGATGGCCGCGCCGGCCATCAGCATACCGTAATTCGTGAGGAATTCCTGCTGCAGGGCGGCGATGCCGAGGGGCAGGGTCTGCATCTTCGTGGAGCGGACGAGGATGAGCTGCATGAAGTAGTCGTTCCACGAGGAGATGAAGGTGAAGATCGCGAGGGCGCCGATGCCCGGCTGCATGATCGGCAGCGCGATCTTGGTGAACATCCGCGCCTCGCCGCAACCGTCGATCTTGGCCGCCTCGAGGAGCTCGGTCGGGATGGTCTGGCTGAACTGGCGCATGAGGAAGACGCCGAAGGGCCAGCCGACCGCGGGGAAGATGAGCGCCCAGTAGGTGTCGATCCAGCGCCACTTCGCGAGCATCGTGAAGAGGGGGATCATGACGACCTGCTTGGGCAGGGACATCGCCGCGATGAAGGCCCAGAAGATCAGCTTGCGGCCGGGGAAGTTCTTCTTGGCCAGGGCGTAGCCCGCCATCGACGCGGTGCCGCAGACGAGGGCGGTCGTGCCGATGGACACGAGGAAGCTGTTCAGCGTCCAGCGGAGCACGGGCGACTTGGCGAGGTCGGCGTAGTTCCGGAGCGTCGGTTCCTTGGGGAACCATTCGGGGGGAATCTGGATGGCGACGTTCTGGATCTTGAAGGAGCCGGAGACGATCCAGTAGAAGGGGAAGAGATAGAACAGGGCGGCGAGAAGGAGGAGGACGTTCGCGGCGACCTTCCCGGGCCCGAGCCTTTCGTTGGTTCTCACGATCGATCTCCCTTAGTACTCGACGTCCGACTTGAAATAGCGGTACTGCACGACGCTGATCGCGACGATGATCGCGGCCAGGATGACGCCGAGGGCCGAGGACTGCCCGAAGTCGCCGATCTGGAAGGCCCTCTCGTAGATCTGGTACATGAGGGTCGTCGTCGCGTAGGCCGGTCCGCCCGAGGTCAGGAGCTGGATGATGGCGAAGACCTGGAAGCTGTTGATCGTGGTGATGATGACGATGTAGAGGGTCGTCGGCATGAGGAGGGGCCAGACGATGTGGCGGAAGCGCTGCCAGGGGCTCGCGCCGTCGATCTCGGCCGCCTCGACGTAGGACTCGGGGATGTTGCCGAGGGAGGCGACGTAGAGGATGATCGGCTGGCCCACCGAAAGGGTCGTCATGACGACGAGGACCGCGGCGAGGGCGAAGCGCGGGTCGCCGAGCCAGGCCACGGGCTCGACGCCGGCGCGGCCGATGAGGTAGTTGAGGACGCCGTAGCGCGGGTGGTAGATCCAGCTCCACACGACGGTGATGGAGACGACGGAGGAGACCGCCGGCAGGTAGAAGATGCCGCGCAGGAGGGAGCGCGTGAAGGGGCGCTTCCGGAAGATCGTCGCGGCGACGAAGAGCGAGAAGACGATGACGATGGGCACGTTGCCCACGACGAGAAGGAGGGTATTGCCGAGCGAGCGCCAGAAGACCGGGTCGTTGGCGAGGTCGACGTAGTTCTTGAGGCCGACGAAGGTCATGCGCCGGCCGGTGAGCTTGAAGAAGCTCAGGTACATCCCGCGGAGCATGGGGTAGACGACGAAGACCGAGAAAAAGCAAAGGGCCGGCAGGAGGAAGACGTAGGCGGCGAAGGATTCCTTCGCGCGCGATACGCCCCTGGGCCTCGATGCCCGCGCGGGGCGGGCGAGCGCATCCGACATGCGCGCCTCCGAAGGGATATGATGCGCCCCCGGCGCGGCGCCGGGGGCGGGAGAGCGACCCGAAGGGCCGGTAAACTATTCCTTGAGCGTCGCGTTGGCCTTGGTGACGAAGGAATCCATCGCCTCCTGGCCGGTCGCCATGCCGAGCATGACGCGCTGGAGCTCGGGGAACCAGAGGGTCCGCATCTTCACGAAACCCTTGACCGTATTGTAGTAGCGGCCGGTGTACTTGACCATCGTGCTCGCGAAGGTCGCCTCGGGATCGGCGTAGGGGCTCTTCGCGGAGAGGCGGGCGGAGAAGCCGCCGGTGGAGGCGAGGTTCTTCGTGCCCCAGACGGGGTCGTTGACGATGAAGTCGACGAGGAGCTTGGAGGCGGCGACCTTGTCCTTGTTGCCGTTGTCGAAGATGCCGATGGTGCCGATGAAGGAATCGAGGCGGGGCTTCTGGCCGGCGGGGGTCGGCCAGGGGAGGAAGGCCTCCTCGAACTTCACGGTCTTCTTGTCCTTGTTCGTGTTGCGGAGGACGTTCGAGTAGATGATCGTGAAGGCGGCCTTGCCCTGGAGGAAGGAGTCGATCGCGTCGCCGGAGGTCATGGCCTCGCCGCCCTTGGCGATCCAGCCTTCCTTGACGCCGTTCTGGAGCCACTTCATGAAGTCGACCGTGCCGCCCTTGTTCTGCATGTAGGAGGTCATGTCGGCGTTCATGTACTCGCCGCCGAAGAGGTTGATCGCCATGATACGCGTGCCCTGGTCGCCCTGGTTGCTCTTGGCGTAGACGATGACGGGG
>DAINBW010000506.1:0-2661 GCA_036732745.1 Spirochaetales bacterium
GCGGCGCTCCATGCCCTCCCGGGAGAAGTCGCGGAGGAAGACGTCGACATGCGCCTTTTCGATCCCGCCCTGCATCTCGAGGGGGCAGAAGTAGCCGTACCAGCCGTCGGTGGACTCGGGCGCCTCGCTCCGGGGGAGCATGGAGATGAAGGAGCCGGCCATCGAGACCGCGTTGGCGAGCTTGCCGCGCGCGGAGCCGATGTGGATGGCCTTGCCGATGAAGTCGGCCTTGATCTCGTAGGCGTTGAAGCACTCCGCCTCGACCTCGCCGCCCTTGCCGCCGTCCATCGTGTAGCAGGCGATGGAGCGCAGGTTCTTCACCGGGAAGAGATCCATGCCCTTGCCGGTCTCCTCGTCGGGGGTGAAGATGATCTCGATCGGGCCGTGCTTGACCTCGGGGTGGGCGATGAGCCACTCGACCGCGGTCATGATCTCGGCGATGCCGGCCTTGTCGTCGGCGCCGAGGAGGGTGGTGCCGTCGGTGACGACGAGGCTGTCGCCCGCGTGCTCCGCGAGGTCGGGGAACTCGCGCGGATCGAGCGTGTAGCCGGGCGAAAGCTCCAGGGCCTTGCCGTCGTAGTTCTTGACGACGCGGGGCTTCACGTCCTTGCCGGAGACGTCGCTCGCGGTGTCCACGTGGGCCATGAAACCGATGGAGGGCTTGCCCTCGAGGCCGGGGCTCGCGGGCAGGCGGGCGATGAGGTAGCAGTGCTCGTCCAGGGTGACGTCGGCCAGGCCGAGTCCCTTGAGCTCCTCCACGAGGAGGCGGGAAAGCTTCCACTGGGTTTCGGTGGAGGGAATCTCGGCGACATGGCGGTCGCTCGTCGTCTCGAGGGTCGCGTAGCGGACAAGGCGCTCGACCGTTTTGGCCGCGGTGGGTGCGGCTAATATATCAGAGTAGGATTTCATGGTTAGTGGAGTATGCACCCGAATTCCCATCGGGGCAAGCCTATAGTGTTACGAAGCTTATAATGTCCCCTCGGGGTGGGGCGCCTTGTCCGGCGCGTCCGCCTTCGGCTACCCTCGAGCCATGAACCAGAACACGCCGGAACCGGCGCCCGGCGAGGCCGCCCGCCTCGAGGCCTCGCGTCTCGAGGCCGCCCGCGCCTTCGCCCGGGAACGACACGAGGGAACCGGACCCTGTCACGACTTTTCGCACGTCGAGCGGGTGTACCGGCTCGCCGAAAGGATCGCCGCGAGCGAAGGGGCCGATCTCTTCGTGGTCCGCCTCGCCGCCCTGCTCCACGACGTCGGCCGCGGCCTCGAACCGCGCATCGGGCCCGATCCCGACCGGCACGAGGAGCTCTCCGCGGAGCTCGCCGAGCCCTTCCTTCGCGGGCTTGGCCTGGACGAGGCCCGCGTCTCCGCCGTGCTCGAGGCCGTCCTCCGGCATCGGCACCGCCGCGGCCGCGCGCCGGAAAGCCTCGAGGCGCGATGCCTTTACGATGCGGACAAGCTCGATTCGCTCGGGGCCGTCGGCGCCGCGCGGGCCTATCTCTGGCTGGGCGAGCACGGCCGCTCGGTCCATTATCCCGAGGCTTCCTGGGCGGGCGTCGATCCGGCGAACAACGCGACCGAGGTGGATTCCTTCCAGCGCGAGTGGAGCATCAAGCTTCGCCATCTCCGGGAACGGCTCTACACGGCCGAGGGGCGGCGCCTCGCCGATCGGCGCCACGAGCGGATGCTGAGGATTCTCGGGGAGATCGAGGACGAGGTCGCGGGGGGGAGCTAAAGGCGCGGTTTCACTGGATCACGGCGAAGTCGGAAAGCCAGATTTCGCCCAGCTCGCCGAGGGAGAGGAGCTCGTTGAAGGCGTCGCGGAGGGCGGCCTTGACGGCGCCTTCGTAGGCCGGGTGGAGCTCGGCGGCGCCGCGCCGCGAGAACCAGGAAATCGCGGCGGCCTTGAGGGCGGGCGCCTTTTTTTGGAGCTCCTCCTTGAAGACGCGCTCGTCGCCGGGGTAGGGGAAGGCGATCGTCGCGACCACCAGGGCGGCGGGCTTGTCGGCGGTCGAGGCGCGCAGCGTGCCGAGGGAGAGGATCGCCTGGCCGGCGGCGGCGCGGGGCTCCAGGGCTTCGCGGGCGAGCTTCCGCGCGCGGCTGCCCGTCGCGAGGCCGTAGACGGTGCCCGCGAGGATCCCCGCCGCCAGGACCGCCGCGACGAGGAAGAGGACGCGGAGAAGCCGCTTCTGGGCGGGCGTGGCGCCCGCTTCGTCCCTTGGATCTTCAAGCCTGTTGCTGCGCATGTCGCCTGCCTTCCCGCCGAATTGTAGGGGCGCGGCGCGCCGGCGTCAACTCGCCGGCCTGTCGGAAGCCGACCCGCCCGGGCCGCCGCCGCGCCGCTCGCGGCCGCGGACGGCGGCGCCGACGGCGAGTCCCGTCGCGGCCAGGATGCCGCTCGTCGCGAGGAAGACGGCCGGGTAGCCGGCGCTCGTGGCGATGACGGCGCCGAGGGCGGGGCCGACGGCCGCGCCGGCGCTCGATACCGAGGAGGAGAGCCCGTAGGTCGAGCCCTGCTTGCCGGGATCGCAGAGCTTGGCGATGAGGGCGTTGACGCTCGGCATCGTGCCGCCGAGGAAGAAGCCCGAGCCGAGCCGGAGGGCCAGGAGGAGGTAGGGCGACGCCGCGAGGGTGTGGGGCTGGTAGAAGGCGAAGGCGCCGACG
>DAINBW010000507.1:0-2640 GCA_036732745.1 Spirochaetales bacterium
GCCCGGCCGCCCGGCTCGGCGGGAGTCGGCTAGAAGAGGAGGATCTCGCCTTCCTCGCGCTCCGGCTTTTCGACGCGGCTCTTCCAGAGCTCGTGTTCGGAGGCTTCCACGTTGCCGAGCTGGCTTTTCTGCATGTAGCGGCGGAAGACCTGGAAGGTGTCGGTGTGGAAGTACACGAGCCGGCCGCGTTCGCCCCCGAGGTCCTCGGAGACGAGGGGGATTTTTTCCGTGGCCAGGTACTCCCGGATGAATCGTTGGTTGACCTCGTGGATGCAGAGGAAGTTGTCGTGCGGGCCGCCGAGGACGGAGGCGGCGCCGAAGACCTTGGCCCGGAGGCGGCGGCGGTCGGCGCCGAGGTGGACCATGTCGTTGATGAGGAGCTCCATGGCGTTGATCCCGTAGCGTCCGGCGTCCGTGTGGGTTATCGGCATGTCCTTGGAATAGCGGGGGGCGGCGAGGAGGAAGTGGTTGAGGCCGCCGACGCCGGCCTCCTGGTCGTAGAGGCAGGCGGCGACGCAGGAACCGAGGAGGGTGGCGATGAGGAAGGGCTTGTTCGTCGCGTAGCGTTCGCCCGGATGCACGGTGACGCGCTCGAGGTGCGAAGCCTTCGTGTAGGTCATGACGGCTCCTCAAAGTTCCGATGCCGCACTCTGAGACTAGTATACTGGATCGAGGGGGCGGCGGCGAATTTTACGGTTTCGGTAATAAAATATCCATAAAGAGGGGGGCTTCGCCTCTTCCTCCGCCCGGGCCGCGGAGGCTATACTCCCGCTCATGGCCGAATTCGTCCACCTCCACAACCATTCCGATTTTTCCCTCCTCGACGGCGCCGCGAGCGTCTCCGCGATGGTCGCCAAGGCCAAGGCCCTCGGCATGCCCGGCCTGGCCCTGACCGACCACGGCAACATGTTCGGCGCGGTGAAGTTCTACGACGCCTGCAAGGAAGCGGGCGTCAACCCGATCGTGGGCTCGGAATTCTACATGGCGGGCGGATCGCGGCGCGACAAGGCCGGCACGGAGAACGGCAACAAGTACTGGCACCTGGTGCTCCTCGCGGAGAACGCCGAGGGCTACGCCAACCTCCTCAAGCTTTCCTCCGCCTCCTACACCGAGGGCTTCTACTACAAGCCGCGCATCGACGACGAGCTCCTGGCGGCGCATTCGAAGGGCCTCATCGCGGGCTCGGCCTGCCTCGGCGGCGAGATCCCCTCCCTCGTCATGATGGGCAAGGAGGCCGAGGCCGAGCGCAAGGCCCTGCGCTACGCCGAGCTCTTCGGCAAGGACCGCTTCTACCTCGAGCTCCAGGACCACGGCATTCCCGAGCAGAAGACGGTGAACCGTGCCCTCGTCGCGATGTCGCGGCGGACCGGGATCCCCCTCGTCGCGACGAACGACATGCACTACCTGGACCGCGCGGACGCCGAGGCCCACGACGTGCTCCTCTGCATCGGCACGAACCGCAAGGTCGCGGAGCCGGGGCGCATGCGCTTCCAGGGCCCGGAGTTCTACATGAAGTCGGCCGAGGAGATGGCCGCGCTCTTCTCCGAGGTCCCGGAGGCCCTCTCCAACACGCTCAAGGTGAACGAGATGGCCAGGCTGGACTTGGTCTACCCGGGGCCGCTCCTGCCCGACTACGAGATCCCGGCGCCCTTCGCGGGGCCGGAGGACTACCTGCGCCACCTCACCTACGAGGGCCTGGCGCGGCGCTACCCGCGGATCGACGACGAGATCAGGCAACGCGCCGACTACGAGCTCGACGTCATCATCAAGATGCGGTTCACGGGCTACTTCCTCATCGTCTGGGACTTCATCGACTGGGCCAAGCGGCACGGCATTCCCGTCGGCCCCGGCCGCGGCTCGGGCGCCGGCTCCATCGTCGCCTACGCGCTCGGCATCACGGACATCGACCCGTTGCGCTACCAGCTCCTCTTCGAGCGCTTCCTCAACCCCGAGCGCATCTCGATGCCGGACTTCGACGTGGACTTCTGCTTCGAGCGCCGCGGCGAGGTCATCGACTACGTCACGCGCAAGTACGGCGCGGACCGCGTCGGCCAGATCGTCACCTTCGGGACGCTGAAGGCCAAGGCCGTCATCAAGGACGTGGCGCGCGCGCTGGACATCAGCTTCGAGGACTCCAACAACATCGCGAAGCTGGTGCCCGAGGACCCGAAGATGACGCTCAAGAAGGCCATGGAGCTCGAGCCAAAGCTCGCGACGCTCGCCGCGGAGCCGCGCTACCAGAGCCTCTTCGCGGTCGCGACGAAGCTGGAGAACAAGAACCGCCACACGAGCTTCCACGCCGCGGGCATCGTCATCGGCAAGACCGGGCTCACCGACTTCGTGCCCCTCTTCCGGGACCCGAAGTCGGGCATCGTGGCCACGCAGTTCACGATGGACTTCCTCGAGAAGTGCGGCCTCGTCAAGATGGACTTCCTCGGCCTCAAGACGCTCACCCTCATCAAGAACGCGATCGGCCTGGCGCGGAAGCGCGGCGTCGAGATCGACGAGGAGAAGATCCCCGACGACGACAAGAAGACCTTCGCCCTACTCGGCGAGGGCAAGAGCACGAGCGTGTTCCAGTTCGAGTCCTCGGGCATGCAGGGCATCCTCAAGCAGGCCAAGCCCTCCTGCATCGAGGAC
>DAINBW010000508.1:0-2640 GCA_036732745.1 Spirochaetales bacterium
GAAGTCCCTTTCGGAGTACCTCGGCCGCATCGAGGGGCTGTCGGGCTGCAGCATCCTCGGCGACGGGAAGGTGAGTTTCATCGTGGACACGGCCCGCCTCATCGCGAGAAAGGTTGAATAGGGAAGCGGAAGGCCGCACCTCCGCCGGACGGGATCCGGCCTTGGGGGAGCGGAGCTCTTGGCCATCGGGCGCGACGCCACGCAAGGAGCGTCGATATTTGAAAAAAAGCCTTTAAGGAGGCCGTCACATGAAGATTCTCGCCAAGTTGCTCATGGGATTCGTCGCCGTCGCCATGCTCTGCGGGGTTGTCGGCGTCGTCGGCATCAGCCAGTTGGGGGAGATGAGCCGGGAAATCACCGTGCTTTCCGACTCGACCATCCCGACCATCCAACTCCTCCACCAGATCAACAAGGAGATGCTGTCCATCAAGGTGGCGGTGCGGACCCTGGTCAACCCGCTCGGCGTGGACGATTCGGTGTTCATCAAGCGCCAGAAGGACAATATCGCCGGCGCGCGGGAACGCTACGCGAAGCTCATCGCCGACTTCGATCTCCTCCCGAAGACCGCGGAGGAGCAAAAGCTCTGGGACGCCGTCAAGGCGGCCATCCCGCCGGTCAAGGCCTACAACGACACCCTCGCCAAGCTCGCCGACGAGGCCGTGGCCAGCCGGGATCCGCTCGAGCGGCAGGCGATCTACGCGAAGCTCTACGAAATGGTCGCGGGCGAGCAGCGCCTGGTGCTGGACAATTTCCTGGCGCAGGTTGACGGCGTCATCGCCTACGACTCCAAGCACTACGGCAAGGAAGTCCCCGCCGCCGCCAAGGCCGCGGCCGAGGTCGGCCGGCTCGTCCTCGTCGGCGTCACGATCGTTTCTTTCGCCGTCGCGATCATGCTCGGCGTGCTGCTCGGCCTTTCCATCTCCCGCTCCCTCAAGCGCGCCGCCGCCGTGCTCGACAAGATCGCCTTGGGCGACCTTTCCGAAAGGATGGAGTCGAAGTCCAAGGACGAATTCCTGCAGGTGTCCCGCTCCCTCAACACGGTCGCGGACAACCTGCGATCGCTCATCGAAACCTCCGAGTCGCTCACCGATTCGTTGGTCGAAGGCAAGCTCGGCTTCAGGGCCGACGCGCAAGGCTTCAAGGGCGCCTACGCGGAGCTCATGGGCGGCTTCAACACCGTCGTGGACAGCCTGGTGGGCTTCATCGATTCCATGCCCAATCCCGCCATGGTGATCGACGAAAACTACGAGATCCTCTTCATGAACAAGGCCGGCGCCGCGATGGGAAACCTGACGGGCGACCAGCTCGTGAAGGCCCGGCGCAAGTGCTATGACTTCTTCAAGACCGGAGACTGCAAGTCCCAGCGTTGCGCCTGCACGCAGGCCATGCAGATCGGCGGGCCGGCCAACTCCGAGACCGCCGCGACCCCGCTGGACAAGACCTTCGACATCGCCTATACGGGCGTGCCGGTCAGGGACCGGGCCGGAAAGATCGTCGGCGCCTTCGAGGTCGTGTCGGACCAGACCGCCATCAAGGCGGCCGAGAGGAAGATGAAGAAGATCGCCGCCTTCCAGGACGTCGAGATCAACCGCCTCAATCAAAACCTCCAGAAGATAGCCCTGGGCGATCTTTCCGTGGATTTGGAGCTCGGCGATTCGGACGCGGAAACCCACGACACCAAGCTGCGCTTCGAGACCATCGCCGCCGCCATGAAGCGCTCCATCGACGCGATAGGCGCCCTCGTTTCGGACGCGAACCTCCTCGCGGAGGCGGCCGTCGAGGGCAAGCTCGCGACGCGCGCCGAGGCGGGCAAGCACCAGGGCGATTTCCGCCGGATCGTCGAGGGCGTCAACCGAACCCTGGATCTCGTCATCGGGCCCATCAACGAGACGACCGAGATCATGAAGCGCCTTGCCGAGGGCGATCTCACGACGGCGATGACCGGCTCCTACAAGGGCGATTTCGACATCCTCAAGACGGCCCTCAACGAGTCCCTCGAGTCGATCAACGACATCCTTTCCCAGGTCAACATCGCCGTGGACCAGGTCGCCGAGGGCTCCATCCAGGTCTCGCAGGCGAGCCAAGCCCTCTCGCAGGGCGCCACCGAACAGGCCTCCTCCCTCGAGGAGATAACCTCCTCCGTGACCGAGATCTCGGGCCAGACCAAGCAGAACACCGAGAGCGCGGTGCAGGTGAACGGCCTCGCCAAGACCGCCCGCTCCAACGCCGACCAGGGCAACAAGCAGATGCAGAACCTCGTCGCCGCGATGGCCGACATCAATTCCAGCGCCGAGGAGATCAAGAAGATCGTCAAGGCGATCGACGACATCTCCTTCCAGATCAACCTGCTTGCGCTCAACGCGAACGTGGAGGCGGCGCGCGCGGGCAAGTACGGAAAGGGCTTCGCGGTCGTCGCCGAGGAGGTGCGCAACCTCGCGGTGCGGAGCGCCGGCTCGGTCAAGGAAACCACGCGCATGGTGGACGAGGCGATCGCGAACATCGCACGGGGCAACGAGCTCTGCGACGTGACGGCCAAGCAGCTCTCCGAGATAGTCGGGGGCGCCGCGCAGGTCGCGGGCCTCGCGGAGGAGGTGTCCGCCGCCAGCAAGGAACAGACCCTCGGCCTCGAGCAGATAACGC
>DAINBW010000509.1:0-2638 GCA_036732745.1 Spirochaetales bacterium
GTCTTCGCCGAAAGCCTGGAGATTGTCGGAGAGAAGGCCACAGCTGATTTCGCCGCGCTGGGCTTGGCGTGGTCCAAGACCCGCGCCGCGGAGTTCGATGTCGGTGCGCAAGTGACGCTGGGGCGGCATTACCCCGTTTCGGAGGACGATGGCTCCTCCAACTGGGCGGAGGAGATGGAGGCTTTTGTCGGGCAGAGCGCGGCGATCACCGAGCTCCTCGGCCCCGACGAGTGGGGGCGGCCCATCGCGCGGGTCGACGCCGACGCCGGCGAATGGGTCTGGCGCGTGGAGAACATGCGCCTGGATTCCGGCGAGGGCGATTTAGAGGATGAGGGCGGCTATGCCGGAGAGGACTCCGGGATCGGGCTGGACGACTTCGCGGAGGTCGAGGCCGGCGAGGAAAGCTACGGCTTCCTGGCGATCGGCAGCCTCGTGATCCTGGGCAGGCACGACGACTCGGGCGGCGACGCCAACTGGAACGAGGATATGGCGGCCTTTGTCGGCAAGCGGGCCAAGATCGTGGAGCTTGTCGGCGCCGACGACGCGGGCTTCCTCGGCGTCCGGGTGGAGGGCAACGACTGGTTCTGGCGCGCCCGCAACCTGGCCCTCGTGGGGCGGGGGCGGGCGGGAAGCTACGGCTTCAAGGTCGGCGACGAGGTCATCCTCGGCCGGCACCGCGAGCTGAACGGCGACGCGAACTGGACGGAGGAAATGGACGCCTACGTCGGAATGCGGGCCAAGATCATCGAGCTCGTTCCCGGCGGTGGCGACGCCGTCGGCTGCGTACTGGTCCGCGTGGACGTGGACGGCGGGGACTGGGCCTGGCGGGCGGAAAACCTCAAGCCGGCCGACTAAGCATCGAGTTCGATCGGGCCCGCGGCCAGGGCGGCGGTCAGGGCGCGGGCCAGGCCCTCGTCGGGGCAGTCGAGGCGGCCCAAGCCCAGGCGCTCGGCGCCGTTGAAGGCCGCGAAGCGCGCCAGTTCCTTGGCCAGGGCTCCGGCCAGGGCCTCGGCGGCCGCGGTCCGCGCGCGGGCCCCGCGAGGCTTTCGCGCGGAGTCCGCGAAAAAAGGCTCGAGCGAGAGGCGCCGGAGCTCGAGGCGCCGGGCCGCGCGGTCGGCGCGCGCGTCGAGGAGGGCGGCGACGGACCA
Organism: Spirochaetales bacterium; assembly: GCA_036732745.1. GTDB lineage: Bacteria > Spirochaetota > Spirochaetia > Treponematales > Rectinemataceae > JAEUJG01. The sequence continues at coordinate 1,149 of DAINBW010000509.1, forward strand.
GTCGCCGCGCCCGTCGCGATGGAGGATCGGCAGCGCGAAGTAGCCGAAACGGCGCTTGGCCTCGGGGACGTAGCACTCGAGCTGGTAGTCGAAGCCGAAGAGGCGCCGGAGCCGGCGCCGGTCGATGACGAGGGGATCAAAGGGCGAGAGGACGAGGGCCCGCGGCGTCGGGCGCGCGGGCTCGGCCGCCAAGGCCGCAAGCGCGGCGGGCGCGGCGTAGCTCGGCTGGGGCGCGCGGCCAGCGCCGCCGTTTCGATCTGCGCCGGAGCCAGAGCCAGAGCCTGAGCCAGAGCCGGGGGTGGCGTCTGGCGCGATCCGCAGTTCAACCAGGCTGCCCGCCTCGAGCCGCGCGGTCAGTTCGGCGTCGATCTCGTCGAGGCCGTCCTTGCGGAGATAGGCGATTTCGTTCCGGGCAAAGACCCCGAGCGAGGAGACGGCGCGGTCGAGGTGGCGCGCGGCTTCCTCCCGCGGGCTCGGGCGCGGGTAGGCCAGGGCGGCGGGGAGGGCGCGCTCCGCGAGATCGTAGACCTTCTGGAAGCCCCGGCGCCCGACGACGGCGAGCTCGCCCGCGTGGAAGAGGTACTCGAGCGCGACCTTGGCCGGCTTCCAGTCCCACCAGCCCCGCGCCCCCTTCATCGCTTCCTCGAAGTCCTGGGCCCGCAAGGGGCCTTCCGCCGCGACGCGGGCGCGGACGTAGTCGACGGCCGCCGCCTCGGCGCGGAACCACTCGTGCCCCTGGGCGCGGATACGCTCCATGCGGGAGAGGCAATAGGGGTATTCCTCGATGGGCAGGTAGGCGGCGGCGTGGGACCAGTATTCGAAGGCCTCCCGCGGCTCGGCCTCCAGCCGGGCCAGGTCGGCCGCCCCGTAGCGCCGGAGCCGCGACCAGAGGACGTGGTGGTGGGCGCGCTCGACGACGCTGATCGTGTCGATTTGGAGCGCGCCGAGGCGGCGCAGGGCGGCGGCGGCTCCGGCCGCTCCGGTCCCCGCTCCCGGGCCGAGGCCCGAGGCCAGGGCGGCCAGGCGGCGCGCCTCGCCTACATCGATGGTGTCGCGCATAGACCTTCGACAGTATGCCATCGCGGGCCGCCGGGCAAGGGCGCCTGCGCCGGGCAAGGGCGCTTGCGTCGGGCGGGCGGCCGGCGCTAGGCTCTAGGGCATGAAACGAAATCGTCGCCGCACCGACCGGCTTCCCTCCCCGCGCCCCATCGAGCCGCCCTTCAAGAGCATCTCGTCCAAGACCGCGGGCCTGCCGCCGGGCAGCGCCGTCTACGCGGGGGAAAACGAGCCGACGAAGGCGCTCCTGTCCCTGTACGTCTACGACGAGGGCTCGTGGCGGATGGAGTGTCCGACGACGATCGAAGCCCTGCTCGGCCATGTCGAACCGGGAAAGAAGAACTGGATCAACGTGAACGGACTCGCGGGCGGCGGCGTGGAACGACTCTGCGAGGCCTTGGGTGTCCATGCCCTCGTCGTCGAGGACATCCTCG
>DAINBW010000510.1:0-2629 GCA_036732745.1 Spirochaetales bacterium
AGGCAGGCACGGCGCTTCTCTCCTTCAGGTGCTCTTCCGGTACGTCCATGTAGGTCGAGAAGGCCCCCAGGATCTGAAGCATCGAGCGGCTGTTGACGGCCAGCTCGTTCTCCCCCCCGCGTGTGGGCGAGTAGACGAGGTTGAACCTCTGCTGGTCGGGGGGAAGCTTGAGCAGCCGCCGGACCTCGGCGGCCTTCTCCGCGACGTCGGCGGGCACGTCGTCGCGCCGGAAGAACAACACTCCGGTCGCGCCTTTCGACTTGTCGTCCTCCACGCGCATCCCGATCGCGCCGGCGGACTGCACCTCGCGCAGCAGCTGCAGCACGCGCACGAATTCCGGCTCCGCCTCGCGGAAGAAGGCCGGGACCGGCGCCTACAGAACCCTCTACCGCTCCTGGGAGAACGTCATCGCCGAGGTCGGCGAGCGCTACCGGGCCATACTGCGGGACTGGAAATAGCCCCGAAAGGCTCACCCCCCTTCGCGGCTCGTTCCGCGCGAGACCGGCCGCCCCTTTTGGGGCGGCATTTTTCGCCTCTCGCGTCGCGACGTTGACCCCGGGCCTCCCGCGCGCTATCATCACGCGGGGGGCTCCGCGTGAAAGACCAGCTCATCGTAAAAAACCTGCCTTTCATCAAGATCCTGCCGGCCTGGGCCCAGGAGCTTTCCTACAAGTACTGCTCCAAGACGGCGAACCTCTACATCGTCCACGGCAACATCCGCGACTTCCTCCCGCACAAGATGAACGAGGGCGAGTTCATCTTCGTGAAGATCCAGGAATACGTCTCCGATGTCCTTTTCGGGAACCGCGACCTCATCGTCTATTACGACCGCTCGAGCGGCGTCTCCTTCTGCACGCCCGAGATGCGCAAGGACTACCTGAAGACGATGCGGGAGCGCCATGTCGACGCCGAGGACGCCGAGCTCCTTTCCAACGAGCCCCTCAAGGCCTTCGCCTACCTCGAGGAATACTTCCTCCTCCTCATCCCGCAGAAGAAGCGCATCGTCCTCATCGCGGACTACGCGGAGACCCTCGCGCCCGCGAGCGACGTGGCCCGGCTCTCCGAGGAGGACCGCTACTCCTTCGTGACGCTCAACCGCTGGTCGCACGAGCCGGTGTTCACGCGCGGCGACGTGTCCATCATCCTCCTCACGGAGAACCTCGCCGACCTGAATCCCCGGGTCGTCGCGAGCCCGAGCACCGTCAAGGTGGAGATTCCCATCCCGGACCAGGGCATCCGCGCCCAGTTCCTCCGCTTCCTCGAGGGGCGGAACACCCTCCTCCTCGACAAGGGCCTGTCCTGCGAGCAGGTGGCCGCGGTGGCGAGCGGCCTCAACCTCATGAACCTGAACCGCCTGGCCGCGGAAAGCTGGCAGGAGGACCGGCCCATCTCGATGGACTACCTCCGCGAAAAGAAGAAGGAGATCATCGAGGGCGAGGCGGCGGGCCTTCTCGAGTTCCTCGAGACCGACCACGACCTTTCCTACGTGTCCGGCCACGATTTCGTGAAGCGCCGCCTCAAGAACGCGTCGCGCGCGATCAAGCAGGGCCGGCTCGACGTCCTGCCCATGGGCTACCTCATCGCCGGTCCCGTGGGCACCGGCAAGAGCTTCCTCGTCTCCGCCTTCGCGGGCGAGATCGGCGTGCCGATGGTCAAGTTCCGCAACTTCCGCTCCAAGTGGCAGGGCGTCACGGAGTCGAACCTCGAAAAGGTGCTCTCCATCCTCAAGGCGATGGCGCCCGTCGCCGTGATGATCGACGAGGCGGACGCTTTTCTCGGCGACCGCAACCAGGACGGGGATTCCGGCACCTCGAACCGCGTCTTCTCCCAGATCGCGAGCTTCATGGGCAACACGGAGTTCCGCGGCAAGATCATCTGGTTCCTCATAACCTGCCGCCCCGACCTCCTCCCCATCGACCTGAAGCGGCAGGGCCGCGCGGAGGAGCACCTCGCGCTCTTCTATCCCGACTCCGACGACGAGAAGATCGCCCTTTTCGACACCCTCGTGCGAAAGCTCGACCTTTCCATCCGCAAGTTCCCGGTCTCCGACCTCCTGCGCCGCTTCCGCCACGAATTCTCCGGCGCCGACCTCGAGGCGGTGCTGATCCGCGCGAAATTCCGCGCGGCGATGGAGGCCCGCACCTTCGTCACCCGGGAGGACATGGAGGAGGTGATGGGCGATTTCGTGCCGCCGGCCTACCCGCACGAGATCGAGCTCCAGAACCTCGTCGCCGTCCTCGAGTGCACCTCCAAGGAAATGGTCCCGCGGCGCCTCCAGAACCTGGACCGGGCCAAGCTCGTGAAGGACATCCGCGAGCTCAAGGCCCTGCTCGGCGAGCGCGAGTAGGGCCGGGAGGCCCGACGACCCCTTCTTTCGCCCCGCTGTGGCCTTCGGGCCCGTTCCGTATTAGAATTGGGGCATGGAGCGATTCAAGGTCTCTAACGGCGTCTGGTTCGTGCGCATCCCGGAGGCCGATCTTTCGATCCTCTGCGGTTGCCCGCCGGACGTGGTGAAGCATCTCATGCGGCGCGGCCTCGTCGCCGAAGCCGTGAAGCGGGGCACGGTCCACGAGACCGGCCCGAACGCCATCCTCCTCTCGGACGTCGCCGTGCAGGGCGGCTCCTTCTC
>DAINBW010000511.1:0-2627 GCA_036732745.1 Spirochaetales bacterium
CCGGACGACCGGAACCGGCGGCGGAGAAGGCCTCGCAGAAGCGGTCCAAAACCGCGCTCCTGAGGAGGAAGGATCGCGTCTCCTCCGATTGGAGGCCAAGGACCTCTTCGGTCAGGTACTCGAGGATGAGTCGATCGCTCCCGGAGAAGCCCCTTAAGAAGGCCTCGACGTCAGGCTTCCTCCCAAGGGAGATCGCCGCCAGCCTGAGTCCGGCGCCCCAGCCCTCGGTCTTGTCGGCGACCTCTCGGGCCTGCTCCGGACTCAGCCTGCCTCCCGCGGCGCCGCGAAGCAGGGAGGCCGCCTCTTCGGGTTCGAAGCGCAGCTCGTCGGCGCGGAGCTCGGCCACGAATCCCCCCGCCCTGAGCCGCGCCAGCGGCAGGGGCGGGTCGCAACGCGACAGGAGGAGGATGCGCAGCCGCTCGGGCGAATGCTCCACGAAGCGCGCGAAGGAATCGAGGATCTCCTTGGAGGAGATGAGCTGGAAATCGTCCAGGACGAGGATGAGGGAAACGTCGAGGGAATCGACCGCCTCGGCGAGCGCGGCGGCGAGTTCGCGGGCGCTCGGGGGCTGGGGAGCCCTCGCGGCCGAAAGCAGGGGCGCGAAGGGGGAGATATCCAATGGGTCCGCGGCGGCGAGCTCGAGGGCCGCGGCCAGGGCGCCCCAGAAGCGCACGGGGTCGTCATCCTCCCGCTCCAGGGAGACCCAGGCGGCGCGGGGCGGCTGATCCGCCTCGGCCGCGTCGGGCGGGGTGGTGGCGAGGGCCTCCAGGTACTGCATGGCCAAGGAAGACTTTCCGAAGCCGGCGGGCGCCGAGACGAGGACGAGGGGCGAGTCCAGGCAGCTTTTCAGCTTCCGGAGAAGCCCGGGCCTGGGGAGGAGCCCGCTCAAGGGCTTGGGAATCCATAGCTTGGCTCGAAGAACGTGCTCTGCCACGTTCTCCAGTATAGCATGGGTCCGCTGGAAGGCGGCCGAGGCCTCTTGCGGCTTGGCCTGTCCCTTTTCCTTCCGTTCAACGACCCCGCGGCGTGACGGTGGGAAGGCGCCACTCGGCGCGCAGCTTGAGCCCCCAGAGCATGGCTGGCTGCTGGATCGTCGCGCCGGCGAGATCGTTCATGAACCAGGCCGCGGCCTTGGAGCCGAAATCCTCCCCCATCCGGATGCGAAAGCGCGCGAGGAGGCGGCTTCGCCCCTTCGGAAGCGGCTCCACCGCGAAGGTCCAGGCCACATTGTTTCCGCCAAGCTTGTCCGGCTCGGCGACGAGGACGAGGAGGCGGGGAGCTTCCGCCTTCGCGATGGTCATGCCAAGGGCCGGCGCGAGGTGGATCTTGTCGCCTTCGCGGATGGCTTGGAACTCGGGAATGATCCTGAGGGCCGATGCCCTCCCGTCGTGAAAGTAGTCAGGATCGGCCAGGCGGTTCACGAGGTCGATGTTGTACCAGCCGGCCCGCTTGTAGCCGCTCTGGACGAGCCACTTCCACACCCGCTCAGGAGGGGCGTCGATGTCGATGGCCTGCGTACAGCTGGAGGCCCCTTCGCCGACATATTCGTCCCCCGGCATGGGCGCCGTCGTTTCAGAGGAGCTTGCGCCGAAGCCGCGCATCGACGGTCCCGCCACGGCCAGGTAGATGCCGAGGGCCAGGCAGCCCATGACGGCGAGGCCGAGGAGACCCCGGAGCAAGCGCCCGAGGCGAAGCGGCAGGAGCCGCGGCAGGGGAAGGAAGGCCCGCGTCCTTTGGCGGTAGGCGTCGTAGTCCTGGTCGAATCGCGCGCGGAGTTCCCTTTCCTCCGCTTCGGCGGCCTTGCCCGCCACGAGGCGGAAGAGGAGGGCGACCGGCAGGAAGAGCCAGGAATCGAGCAGCAAGGCGAAGGAGGGAAGGACCGAGAAGATCCACCAGGAAAAGATGGGATTGCGCGAAAGACCGTAGGCCCCGCCCGTCGCAAGGCGGCCCTTTTTATAGGCGCGCACGAGCTCGAAGGCGGCGGAGGCCTGGAAAAGCAGGCCGAGGCCGAGAAGCTCGATGCCCGCGACAAAGGCGATGCCGCGGAACCTTCCCCAGGCCGCGAAGGCCCCGGGGAAAAAGAGGGAGAGAGCCAGGGCGGCGAAGAAGGCCGGCATGAGCTTCAGCGCCAGACGGGGCGCGTCACCCATGATCGACATGAACTCTTTTCCGGCGACGGATGACTTCCTTTGCATGATTCTCCTCCCGGCGAGAAAAGCGGCGTGGCGTCGAGGGCGATTCTTGCCGATGGCGCGAATGATCGCCCTAGCCGCCGCTCGTCTTCAATCGGCCGAAAGGTTGATTTGGCGGAAACCGAGGCCTCAGCCTTCCTGGCCACCGAAGGCGGGGCCCTCGCGGCTTTCCCGTCCACCCCTTCCCTCCAGAGTCTTGGCTCACAAGGTGGCGATCACCCGCTCCCGGTCGAATCTCGGCCCGATCATCGCGATGAGGAGGTAGTCGGCGACGAGCAGGATCAAGCCGAAGACGCTCACGGCGAGCGGGCTGAAGACCAGGACGCCGCCGATCTGTCCGCCGACGAGGAGGATGCAGGGCAGGACCACCAGGGCCCCGATCTGCTGGGCCTCGATGGAGGACTTGGACCGCAGGCTGACCAGGAAGGCCGAGCC
>DAINBW010000512.1:0-2617 GCA_036732745.1 Spirochaetales bacterium
CTCGTTGCCGACGCGGACCTTCACGGTCGCCTCGACCACCGACGTGCCGCCCTCGGCGCGCATCGACACGTGATACCCGTCCACCGTGAACGAGGGCGGCTCGTTCATCAGGACGCGGCGGATCAGGACCATCAGCGATCCGTCGGCGGCGCGGTAGAGGCGGTAGATCGGGAAGAGGCGCTTCAGGCGCCCCGCGGAGCGCAAGAGGTCGCGGCGCTTGTGCGCGAACAGGGCGCTTCCCGCCCGGTTCACGAGGACGCCGTCCCCCGAGAGGATGCGGAAGCAGTCGCAGTAGAAGGCCTGGCCGAGCTCGCTCGGCGCCTCGTCCTCGTCGTAGTCGACGACGACGAGGTCGAAGCGCTCCTTGGTTTCCCGCGCGAGTTCGGCGGCGTCGGCGGCGACGACGGCCACGCGCGGGTCGCGGAGCGCGGCCGCGATCTCCGGGAACCAGCGCCGCGAAGCCTCCACGATGCCGTCGTCGGGCTCGGCGACGACGATCCGCTCCACGGAAGGGTAGCGGACGAGCTCGGAGACGATCGAACCGTCGCCCCCGCCGGCCACGAGGACGCTCCGGATCCCCGGATGCGCGTTGAGCGGCACATGGACGGCCATCTCGCGGTAGGCCGCGCCGTCGGATTCGCAGAGCACGATGCGCCCGTCGACGAGGAGGAGCCTGCCGAAGTCTTCCGTTTCGAGGATGTCCAGGCGGCGCGAGCCGCTTTCGGCGGAGAAGAGGGGGCGTCGCACCTTGACGCGGAAATCGGAGCCCGGGCTTTCGGGGCGGCTGTACCAAAGGTCCATTATTACCTGCCTCCTGGTTCCTCAAGGTAGGTTCGCTCCCGCCTCCTGTCAAGAACTTCTTTTTCCCGCCGATACTCAAGAACGAAGCCATGAACGCCGGATTGACCGTTTACCTCGTGTCCCGCCTTCTCGTCGCGGCCACGACCGCCTTTCTCGCGATCGTCCTCTGGTCCCGCACCCGCGATCTCGCCTGGATGCTCATCGTCATCGGCGCCATCGCGAGCTACGCCGACATCCTCTTCGATCTTCTCGTCCGTTTCGGCCTCCTCGACGAAGCCCGCTTTTCCCCCTTTGGTCTTCCGCTCGGCCGCATCGTCTTCTCCAATCTCCCCTACCTTTTCCTCTCCGCCGCCTTCCTCGTGATGATCCTCCGCAAGCGCGTTCGCTAGCGTCCCGCCGTCCGCCTGGCGCGTCGCCGCCCGGGAACATCCGCGCGGTGATCCGCGCGGTACGAACGGCTCGTGGGCGCGCCCGGTTGAAGCGCCGCGCCCCGGCGCGGGCGTAGTTCTGCGAGGAGGCTCTCCATGATCGTCCTCGCCCATGAGCCGGCCGGCCCCGACGGGGTGCTCGTCCGCGTCGAGGTGGACCTGCGCCGCGGGATCCCGCAGGTTGACCTCGTCGGCCTGGCCGAGGGCGCGGTCCGCGAGGCGCGCGAACGCGTCCGGGCGGCGGTTCGCAACGCCGGCTTCGAATTTCCCCTCGACCGCGTCCTCGTGAGTCTCGTGCCCGCGGATCTTCCCAAGGAAGGTTCCTCCTACGATCTGCCCATCGCCCTCGGCATCCTCGGCGCCGCCGGCAGCCTGCCCGATCCGGGAAGGCCCTTCCTGGCCCTCGGCGAGCTCGGGCTGGACGGCGAGGTTCGGCCGGCCCGCGGTGTCCTGGCCGCCGTCGCCTCGGGCCTGGCGAAAGGGCTCGAGGATTTTGTCGTACCCGGGGCCAATCTTCCCGAGGCTCTGGCCCTGCGGCGGGGCCGAATCCACGGCATCGACTCCCTCGGCGAGGCGAGCGACATCCTCGCCCGGCTCCGCGCGGGAGAGGATCCGCCCCCCTGCGCGCCCTTCCGGTCGCCAAGCGGCGATCCGCTCGAGGAAGGGGATCTCGCGGAGATCCGCGGCCTTGAGCGGGGGCGCCGAGCCCTCGAGATCGCCGCCGCCGGGGGGCATCACCTGCTGCTGTTTGGCCCGCCCGGTTCCGGCAAGACCATGCTCGCCCGCCGGATCGCCTCCATCCTGCCGGATTTACCGGACGCGGACGCCGTCGCGGTGACCAAGCTCCATTCAATCGCCGGCCTCCTTTCCCCGGGCCAAGGTTTGCTGTATCGCCCTCCTTTCCGCGCGCCCCATCATTCGGCCTCGCTTGAGGGCCTCGTCGGCGGCGGGCCTTCGCTGCGGCCCGGAGAGGCGAGCCTCGCCCATCGGGGCGTCCTCTTCCTCGACGAGGCGCCGGAATTTCGGAGGGATGCCCTGCAAGCCTTGCGCGAGCCCTTGGAGGAAGGCTCCATTCTCCTCTCGAGGGCGGTTCGCGCCCTGCGGTTGCCGGCCGCGTTCCAGCTTGTGCTGGCGGCCAACCCCTGTCCGTGCGGCAGGCTCGGCATGGAAGGGCGGACCTGCCACTGCTCCCCCCAAGAGGTGCAACGCTATTGGCGCAAGCTCGGCGGGCCTTTCCTGGACCGCATCGACCTTCGCGTTCCCTTGCGCCCGGTGCCGGCCCGGGAGCTCATCGGTCCCGGCGGCGAAAGCTCCGGGGAGGTCCGATCCCGCGTGGCCGACGCGATAGAACGGCAGGCCGCGCGGTTTCGCGCCTGCGCCTTCAAGCG
>DAINBW010000513.1:0-2615 GCA_036732745.1 Spirochaetales bacterium
GCTACTCCAGCCTTCCCTCGAGCCGCTCGATCTCGCGCCCGAGTTCGGGCACGTAGCAGCTTTCCTCGACCTTGCCGCCGGGCAGGAAGCGGAAGCGGAACACGTAGGCGGCGTTGTCGTTCGCGAGGAGGATTTCCGCGCGGAAGAGGTCTTCCCCCTCCCAGCCGCCCCGGGCGTAGACGGGATTGGGCGGGATCGGTCCGAAGGCCTGGCCGAGGAAGCCGCGGCGGTAACGGCCGTCGAGGCCGAGGGGGAAGCTGCCCGCCGGCCCTCCCGTGGCGAGACTCATCACGGCCTCCCTCGGGTCCGCGAAGTCGAAGCCCGCGACGGAACCGTCGGAGAGCCTGATTTTTTTGCCCGAGATAGTCGCGGCGAGCGCGGGCGGAGGCGGCGGAGCGGCCTCGCGCGGCGGGGCGGCGACCTCCGCCTCGACCTCGCGGAGCCTGCGGGCCGAGGCCGGGGAGACCCCGGGGCCCGTCGCGTCCGCCGCGGGCGCGATCCTATCCGTCATGAGCCGCTCCGGCAGGTAAAAGTCATAGCCGTAGTTGGCGCCGAAGACGACGGCGACGAGCTTCCGGGCGGGATCGACGAAGAGGTATTGGCCGCCGTAGCCGCGACCCGAATAGCCGCCGCTCGGGTTCATCCACCAATGGAGGCCGTAGCCGTCGCGGCCCGCGAGGCCGTTCGGCGTCTCGGTCTTCTTCGACGTGGACAGCTCGATCCAGGACGCGGAGACGATCCGCTTGCCCTCCCAGAGGCCCCGGGCCAGGCAGAGTTGGCCGATCTTGGCCAGGTCGCGCGCCCGGAGGTACAGGCCGTGGCTGCCGGTCGCGGCGCCGGTGCGGTCGAGGCCCCAATGGAAGGCCTCGATGCCGAGGGGCGCGAAGAGCTTTTTCGCCGCGTAGTCGCGCGCGTTTTCCCCAACGGCCTTTTGGAGTATGGCCGAGAGGAGATGCGAGGCGCCCGAGTTGTATCGGAAGCGGCTGCCCGGCTCGGCGGCGAGGGGTCGGTCGAGCACATAACGCGCCGGATCGGGGCTCGCCCACATGGCGGTGAAGGAGTCCGTCGGGCCCGCGTAGGAGCCGTCCTCGCTCCACTCGAGGCCGTCCGTCATCTCGAGGAGATGGCGCAAGGTCAGCCGCTTCTTGCCGGCGGGCCAGGACGCCGCGGCTTCGGGAAAGAAGGACGCGACCGCGGCGTCGGGCGAGGCGAGCTTGCCCTCGTCGAGGGCGATGCCGACGAGAAGGGAAAGGACGCTCTTGGTCACGGAGTTGAGCTTGCGGAGATCGTCCGCGTTCCGCGGCTGGGTATAGGCTTCGAAGACCGTCCGGCCGTCGACGATGACGAGGCAGGCCTGGATCGTCGCGGACTTGGCGAGGAAGGCCTCGGCGAGGGCCTCCCACTCGCGGCCCTTGACCGGCGCCGCGGTGGCGCTCCGCTCCGCCGCCTCGACCTTGCCGCAGCCCGCCGCGCAGAGCAGCGTGCCCAGCGCCAGCGCGAGGGCCAGCGCCAGGGCCGAGAAAGCGCGGAGTCCGGGCGCCGCCCGGCCGCGGCCGCCCCTCCGCGTCCGGCCGCCCCTGGCGGGTAGTTCCCTGGCAACATCGCTTCGTCGCATCGCAACCTCCCGGCGAGACCGTCTCGCTCAGGTCTACACCCTTCGACCCTCGCGGCCCAGTGCCATGTTCATGCGGGGCGGCCGGCGGCTTTGCTTTGCGGCCGGGCCTCCATTACAGTTTAAGCGAGGGCGGCCGCCTCGGCGAACCACGCGGGCGCGAAGCCGCATCGACAAAAGGGGGTCGCGATGGACTTGAGCGTCGTCAATTGGTGGGCAGTCGCCGTCTGCGTCGCCTTCAGCATGGCCAGCGGCTTTGTCTGGTACAATCCCAAGACCTTTTTCATGGTCTGGTGGCGGGGCATCGGCAAGGCCGAAGGCGAGGAGCCGGGCCAGTCCGGGAACATGGCCCTCACCTGGATCCTCACCGTTTTCGCCTCCTGCATCCAGGCCATTTTCATGGCCCTCTTCGTCGCCGCGCTCGGCGGCATCGTCCCCGGCGGCCCCAACCTCGCCTCGGGCTCCCTGACCGGCTTCCTGCTCTGGTGCGGTTTCGTCGCGCCCACCTACCTCGTCAACAAGCTTTTCGCCGGCCACGGCATCAACATCTGGGCGATCGAGGCCGGCAACCACCTCCTCAACTTTGTCGTTTTCGGCGCGATTCTCGGGGCCTGGCGCTGACGCTTTGGGGCGCTCGCGGTTTCCACGCGGCGTACAGCCCGGATAGCAGGACGCAGGAGAGGAGGGAAGACCATACCCAGCCCGGCGCTCCGACTAGGATGGTCGGCGTCCCGCCGAAGCTCCAGAAGCCCGTGCCGAAGGCGCCAAGGAGAAGGAAGGCGAGCAGCCAGCGCGGTTCCGCCGCGTCGCGGAGCCGGAGCGGCTCGTTGGATGCCTTGGCGGAGGCCGCGGGGCGCGTCGCCTTCGCGCCGGCGCGGCTGGCGAGTCCGCCCGCCAAGCGGAAGCCGAGGAGGACGAGGCTTTCCGCGGCGAGGTTGACGGCGACGGCGGGCAGGGGGCCAAATGCAAGGACCTTCGCCGCCTCGAGGACGACGAGGAGGAG
>DAINBW010000514.1:0-2613 GCA_036732745.1 Spirochaetales bacterium
GGTCCTCTCCCGCGCCGGCTCCTACCTAATCCCGCCCTCCGTCCTCGTCCTCGTTCCCGGCATCCTCCTGGCCCTGCCCGGCGCCCCCTTCCTGCTGAAGATCCTCCCCCTCGAGGCCGGCCAGGCGCTCTCGGGCGAGGCCGCGGCCAGCCTCCGCGCCTACTTCGGCGCCGTCCTCGGCACGATGGCGCGGAGCTTCTTCGTCACCGGACTCGTCGGCGTCTCCCTCGGCGCCGCCCTCAAGTCCTTCCGGCGCATCTTCGAGCCCCGCGAAATCTAGGCGAAACCGCAAGGAGACGAGCCCATGGACAGCGACGACGGCATGACGGGCGGGGGCGCCGAGCTCCTCAGGAACCTCGGCTTCCCCCGCATCAGGATGCACCACCCCTTCAACCACTTCGATTTCACGAAGGCCGGCAGGCGGATCCTCGTCATAGGGCCCATGGGCTCGGGCAAGACCGAGTACTCGGCGCGCATCTGGCGCGACGGCGCCGTGGCGCGGAAGAAAGGCAGGGCGGCGGAAAGCGCCACCAGCAGCGCCGGCGCCGACCGCCGCGACATCTTCGTCGTGCGCTCGAGCCTGGACGCCGCGCGCTTCCCCGACTACCCGGCCGACGCCCTGGCCTACCGCGGCGGCTACGAGCGCTGCGGCGACCGCCTCGGCCAGGCCCGCGATTCCTTCGCCCTGGAATCGCTCATCGCGGAGAACCCGGGCGCGGGCACCTGGATCGTCGACGAGGCGGCCTTCTACGACGAGCGCGTCGCCTACCTCATGCAGGACGAGTCGGAGCGGCGGGGCCTCACCTTCGTCTGCCCGACCCTCGTGCTCAACTTCCGCCGCGAGATCTTCAACCAGACCGCGCGGCTCCTCCTCGAGACCGCGACCGACGTCTTTCCCCTCTCCGCCTACTGCGAGCACCCCGACTGCCTGGCCGACTCCCTCTACACCTACCGCTATTATCTCATGGACGGCGTCGAATGCCCGGCCCTCTACTTCGACCCCCTCATCATCATCGGGGGCGACCGCGCCAAGGACGACGGCCGCGAGCCGAACTACTGCACCCGCTGCGACGAGCACCACTACCTTCCCGGCAAGGAGTACAGCTACTTCACGCTGAAGCCCCTCGGCGAGGCCGCGGCGCGCGGGGAGCTCAAGCCCCTCCTGGCCGAGCTCAACGCGATAGCCGGCAACATCGAGAAGTCGCGGCTCCACGCCTCCCTGCGCTCCCGCTACCTCGAGTGCGCCGAGCCCTGCGCGACGCAGATGGACGCCCTCCGCGTCCCCTGCGTCGCCGAGCGCGCCCTCGTCTACCTCTACGCGGAGCAGAACCTCCTCTCCGCCGAGCAGCTGCGCTCCCTCGTCGCCGACCTCGGGCTCGACCGGGAGTACCTCCTGCGCCGCCTTTCCGACAACCGCCGCCCCGTGGATCTTTAGGCGCCACCCCGCGGGCGCCGGAAGGCGCAGGAGGTTAAAGGAATCGCCGAAGCGCTCCGTCGCTTCGGCGCCGCCATCGCGCGCACGCGGGATGGCGCCGCCTTTCCGACAACCGCCGCCCCGTGGAGCTCTAGGCGGCGCCCTTCCCCTCCACCCTTCCGTTTTTACTTCCCATCCTCCTTTTCTTACATCGCCCGCGAACGGGAATCTTGTCGGGTATCATCGCGAACTGACGGCCGCCGAGAGGCCGGCGATGGTATTCAAGAGGCGCGGATCCGGTGCGAGGATCCGCCTAGTCATCCGACCCGACGAGGAGTCAGCCGATGGAAATGAAAACGAAAATCCGCGATGGCCGCAAGATGGATTACCGCAAGGCGATCCTGATCTCGCTGCCCTTCTTCGCCATCACGATCTTCTGGCAGGCCTACGACACGATCATGCCGCAAATGCTCGCCTACCACTACGGCCTGAGCTCTTCGGTCCTCGGCATGATCATGGGCCTCGACAACCTCGTGGCCCTCGTGTTCCTGCCCCTCTTCGGCGTCCTCTCCGACCGGGTGCACTCGCGGCTCGGAAGGCGAACCCCCTTCATCCTCTGGGGAACCATCGGCGGCGCCGTCTGCTTCGTGCTCATGGCCATCGCCGACAACCGCCAGCTCGCGGAGCTCGTGGCCGCGGGCATTCCCGGCAAGTACGCGGCGGCGACCGACGCCGCGGCGAAGGCCGCCGTCCTCGGCGAGATCGGACAGATCCAGCGGGCCAATCCGGGCAACTTCGTCCTGATGCTCGTCGCCCTCCTCTTCGGCGTCTTCCTCATGTCCCTCTTCCGTTCGCCCGCCACCGCCCTGAGCGCCGACACCTTCATCCGCCCGCTGCGCTCCAAGTCCAACGCCGTCCTCAACATCATGGGCGGCATGGCCGGCGTCGTCTTCCTCGTCCTCAACAAGAAGATGGCGAGTCTCTACGGCGGCTTCTTCAACCTGATCGTCTGCTCCTCCGTCATGATGCTCGTCGGCCTGGCCGTCTACATGCTCTTCGTCCGCGAGCCCAAGCTCGTCAAGCAGGTGGAAGAGGACAACAAGCGCTACGGCATCGAGATCGGCGACGACGGCAAGCGCGTCGACGGCAAGCTGCGGCCCGAGGTTCGGAAGAGCCTCTTCTACATCCTGGCGGTGGTC
>DAINBW010000515.1:0-1413 GCA_036732745.1 Spirochaetales bacterium
GCGCGCAGCCGAGATCGGCCGCCACCAGGACCTCGGCCCCCGCTTGCGCCGGCTGTTGCGGGCCACGGCCGGCGCGCCATCCCTTGCCGACCTTCGCGCGGGAGCCCGCCGCGGGCGACGGGCGCCGTCCCGGGACAGGGGCATGAGCTTCCCCGCGAGATAGGCGAGGAGGGCCGCCGCGAGTCCGAGCGACGCGAAGGCGAGAAGCAGAGCCGTGGCCACGGGGAGAGTATATCCCGCGGGGAAGCGCTCGCGCTAGTCCGCGGGGCCCTTCGGCCGCGCGACGCGGCGCCGCCGTACCCTCGTCGCGGAAGGGATCACGCGCCTTCCCGTCGCCTTGACCCCCGCGTCGCGCCCGGCCCATAATCCCGGCATGGCAACCCTCTTCGTCGTCGCGACGCCGATCGGCAACCTCGGCGACATCACGCTCCGCGCCCTCGAGACCCTCAAGGCCGTGGACGCCATCGCCTGCGAGGATACGCGGCATACCCTCAAGCTGCTCAACCATTTCGAAATCAGGAAGCCCCTGGTTTCCTGCCATGCCTATGACGAGGAGAAAGGCGCCGCCCGCATCCTCGGCCTCCTGGCGGAGGGCAAGAACGTCGCCTATTGCAGCGACGCGGGCACCCCGGGGCTCTCCGACCCGGGCGCCCTGGCCGTGCGGAGGGCCCGCGAGGCGGGCTACCGTGTCGAGCCCATTCCGGGCGCGAGCGCCTTCGCCGCCCTGCTCTCGGCCGCCGGACTCGGCGGCCGGGCCGTGCTCTTCGAGGGCTTCCTTTCGCCCAAGCCGGGGCGGCGGCGTTCCCGCGTCGTGGAGCTCATGGCCCGCGAGGAATCCTTCCTCGTCTACGAATCGCCCTTCAGGATCGTCAAGTTCCTGGCGGAGGTCGTCGCCGTCGATCCGGATCGCCGGGTCTGCGTCGGCCGGGAAATGACCAAAATCCACGAGGAATTCGTCGTCGGAACCGCTTCGGACGCCCTCGCGCGCTTTTCCGGCCCCGAGGAGCCGAAGGGCGAGTTCGCGGTGCTTGTCGCGGGCGTTAAATTGGCTTAAACTATTTACGTGCCGTCGCCGATAATTCTGGTGAAAGGCAGGGGCGCCATATGATGATTGATCGCCTGAATCCTATCGACCCGATCCGGGATCCCCAGAAGACCGCCCAAACGGGCAAGGTTTCCCGTCCCGCTCGGGGTGATTCCATCGCCATCTCCTCCGACGCCGCGGAGAAGGCGGAGCTGTACACTGCCTTGGAGATCGCCAAAGCGGCTCCCGAGGTCCGCGCCGACCGCGTCGCCGAACTCAAGGCCAAGATCAACGATCCTTCGTACCTGAGCGACGCCGTCATCAACATGACCGCGGACAAGATCGCCGATCAGCTGAAGTAAGGACGTCCTTGAACGGCACGAAAAGAG
>DAINBW010000515.1:1423-2610 GCA_036732745.1 Spirochaetales bacterium
AGCTGCTCGGCTAAGGTTTCCTTCGTCCTCATGCCGATCATGGGCGGGAGCGGGTCTTCCGCCCTTTCGCTTTATCGCAGCATGGCGGCTTCCGAGACGGGAGACGCCGGGAGAGAGCGACAGCATGGCTGACTTCCACTTCGCCGTACGTCCGAAAGTCTGGCTCGGCCCCGACACCCTCCTGCGGCTGCCCCTCCTGGCCGGCGAATACGCGGGCCAGGCGGCTCCTCGCGCCCTCCTCGTGGCCGATCCCCTCCTGTACGAGTCCAAGACCGTCGACCGCGTCCGCTCCCTCCTCGAGGACCGCGGCATCCAGGTCCTGGTTTTCGACGAGATTCCCGACCGGGCCACAAGCCGGACCGCCGACGATCTGCTCAGGATAGCGCGCGGTTCGCGGGCTCCCCTGGTCGTCGCGCTCGGCGGCATCAAGACCCTGATGATCGCCAGGGCCGTGGCCGTCGCCGCGCCGAGCCGCCTCGACATCGATTCCCTCCTCGACGGCAAGACGACCGGCTGCGCGGGGCTCCCCCTCGTCGAGATCCCGACCTCCCTACGGCACGGTTTCATGACCTCCGATTGCCTCGTGCTGACCGACGGGAGGGACCGGCGCTGCCGCCTGGTCTCCGCCGCGGGGTCGGCGCCCGCCGCCGTCCTCATCGATCCGAATCTCGCCGCCGGGCTGTCGCCGAAGATCGCCGCCCCCTGCGTCCTCGACGGACTCATGGGCGCCGTCGAAGCCTATGTTTCGGCGCGTTCTTCCT
Organism: Spirochaetales bacterium; assembly: GCA_036732745.1. Lineage (GTDB taxonomy): Bacteria > Spirochaetota > Spirochaetia > Treponematales > Rectinemataceae > JAEUJG01. The sequence continues at coordinate 2,185 of DAINBW010000515.1, forward strand.
TTATGAGCGACCTGATCCTCGAAAAGGCCATCGCTTCCCTCGCCAAGGCCCTCGGTTCCCTCCTGGCCCGGCCCGACGATCCGACGGCGCGGGCCGACGCCTGGCGCGGCTCCTTCCTCGCGGCGGTCGGCCAGGGCCTGAGCGCGCCCGGCATCGGCACCGCCCTTTCCCTGACGATCAACGCCCATTTCCCGGTTCCGAAATCGAGTCTCGCGGCCATACTCCTGCCCTATTCGCTCGAGGCCGCCTCCAAGAGCCGCCTGGAGAAGGTGGCGGGTCTCCTCCCCCTCCTCGGCGAGGAGAGCGGGGCCATCCCCGATTCCGAAGCCGCCGCCAAGACCGTGGAATGGCTCAGGACCAGGCTGGGGCTCCTCAAGATCCCGAGCCGCCTCAAGGACTTCGTCCTTTCCCTCGACCGGCTCGTCG
>DAINBW010000516.1:0-2608 GCA_036732745.1 Spirochaetales bacterium
GCGGCCGCGATCCGGGCATCGCGGGCAGGGCCCCCGAATCCCGCTCGGCAAGCGCCGAACGCACCTTCGAGCGCGATGTCTCCGATCCCGAGATCCTCGAATGCCTCCTCGTCGAGCTCGCCGACCAGCTGGCCTATCGCCTCTGGGATGAAGGCCTGGTTTCACGCTGCGTCTTCATCAAGCTGCGGCTCGCCGATTTCAGCACCCTGTCGCGGCGGAAGACCCGCCCCGAGCCCTTCGGCAGCGCCGAGGAGGCGCGGGAGGCGGGCCTGGCCCTCCTCAGGGAAGCCTGGGACGGCCGCGGCGCGGTCCGCCTCCTCGGCCTCGGCTTCGCCGATCTCGAGGAGGAGGGCTGCCGGCAGGGCGAACTGTTCGCGGAAGGGGCGGAGCGGCGGCGGCGGGCGGAGGAGGCGGTTTTCGAGATCGAGCGCCGCGGCCTCGGCAGCCTGCGGCGGGCGCGGATCATCCGCCCCGGCTCCCGCGGCGGATGCGACGGCGAGGCCTCGGGCGGGCGGGATCGCGGCCCCCGCGGTCGGGGCCGCAAGGCCGGCGACGATCCCGCCGATCACTCCCGGTAGAGCGAGCTCTTCATCGCCTCAAGGCGCTTTTCGATCTCCGGCACGAGGGCCTCGCGGGCCCGCTTGATGCCGTCCAGGGCGGCGGCCTCGGGCGTCCCGCCCTGGCCCTTGATGCCGTCGAGGGGCAGGGCGTAGACCACCGTGCCGTCGGCGCGGACGAGGCGGAAGGTCGCCCGGGCCTGGGTCGTGAAGATGTTGTATTTCTTGCCGTTCAGCTCCATCTGGCGCGACTTGTCCGCCTCCACGAGGACGAAGGCCACGTAGGGCGCCTTGGCGTCGGCGCCGAAGGAGCCGAGGGCGGCCCGGTCGCCGCCGAAGGCCTTCTTGAAGGCGTCGTCGGCGAGCTTGCCGTTGAAGGCGACGAATTGGAGCCCGAGGGGCTTGAGGGCCGTGACGACGGCGTCGACGGTCTGCGGATTGTCGCTCGCCCCGCTTTCGCTCGTCTCGAGGACGATGACGCGGGCGATGTTCGCCGGCGGAAGATAGGAGAAATCCCGGAACACGCTCTTGAAGACGTAGCTGGAGCCGCGGGCGCGGAAGAGGGGATAGGCCCGCACCAGCGCCTCCTTGCCCGGCTCGTCGAGCTTGGCGATCGTCGTGTTTGCCTTGCCGTAGGGATCCGTCGTGACGAGGGAGATGATGGAGCCGGAGTTCTTGACGAACTCGAAGTAGATGGGCGCGTCGGCGACGGGGGATTTCCCGGCTCCGAAATTCTCGTAGAGGTAGACGGAGGGGAACAAGGCGCCCTCCTTGCCGAGGCTCCGGGCGTCGCCGGCGACCTGGCCCCCCTTGGCGTCGAACCACTCGCTGCCGGGTTCGATGGTCAGGCGTTGGCCGATCTTCTGGAGTTCCGCGGCCGCGGCGTCGGCCTTGGCCTTGGTGCCGGCGCTCGGACTCTCGCCGTGGATGGCGATCACGGAGATGTAGAAGCGGATCGCCTCGGCGAGGTGGTTCGAATCCAGGGCCGAGCGGGCCTTGGCCGCGAGGCTTTCGGCCTCGAGCTCGGCGGCCGAGGCGCCCGTCCCGGAAACGGCCGGGGCGGCGCCGGCGGCGGGCGCGGCGGGCGCCGCCGCCGCCGGCGGCGTGGCGCAGGAGGCGAAGGCGATCAAGTCCAGGAGGGCGAGGGGGCGGCCGAGGACGAATGCCTGCTTCTGCATGACGCGTCTCCTTCTACCAGCGAATTTCCCAGACCACGGGCGCTCGGCTCGAGGCGAGGGTCGCGGCCGGACTCGAATAGCTCGCCTCGACGCCGTCGCGGGAGCTTGTGCCGATGCCGGCCGACTTGAGGGCTGAGGGAACCCTGACGGCGAGATTGACCGCGTAGGGCGCGAAGGCCGCCTTGACGAGGCGCTCCAGGTCGGGGGCCAGGGCCGCGGCGCCGGGCGCCAGCGTCAACCGGAGCCTGCGCTCGCCCCCCGCTTCGACGTAGGAGGCGCGCTCGCCCTTGGGGTCGAGGAAGGCGGCGAGGACGGCGGGGGAGGCGAAGGCGAGCTCGGCCTCGACGGCGAGATCGTCCTCGGTCTCCTTCCGGGCATAGGAGAGGACCTCGAGCCCCGCGACGCCGAGCGCCGCCCGGTCGAAGTCCTCCCGGGAAAGGGGCAGGGGCAGGAGGCGGTCGCTCCCCTCCAGGGCGTCGAGCGAGACGAACATCTTGGATACGCGATAGGCGAGCTTGAGCCGCCCGGAGCCGTCGGCCGACAGCGTCGCGCGGGCGTCGAGGCCGATGCAGGAGGAAAGGAGGAGGGCGGCGCCGAGCAGGGCCGCGAGGGCGGCCGCGCGGGCCGGGCGCCGGGGCGCGGGGCCGGCTCCGCGGGAGTCCGGGACCGCGGCGGGAGGCTCCTTCATTCGTAGCACTCCGAATGGATCTGCGCGTCGTGGATCTTGAGAGCCAGGGAGTCCTCGACGAAGGACAGCGCCTTTTGCATCACCTTCTCGCCGAATTCCTTGGAATTGGAAACGACGGCGCCCCCGAGTTGCGCGAAGCGGAGGGAATCTTGGAGGTCGACCTCCAAGATTCCCTCCGCTTCGCG
>DAINBW010000517.1:0-2600 GCA_036732745.1 Spirochaetales bacterium
GGTCTGCATCAACGGCGAGCCGATGGATGGCGGCACGGCGGTGTCGCTCGGGTGGGCCGACGAATTCGTCCCGTCTTCCTGTGCAATGAAGCAAGCGGTCGCCGCAGCACGCGACTTCGCCGCCGGCGGGCGCCCCTTGCCTCACCGCGATTGGGACATCCTCTCCGGCGGGCGGAAGGAAGAACTCGCGCGCCTTTTCGCCCGTCCGGAAGTGAAGGCGATCCTCGAAGCCCCGACCCCGGGGAAGGAGTCCGCGGGGAATTTGCGCTCGGCGCGGCTTGCGGCGGCGCGGGACGCATTGCTGTCGATGAAGCACGGGTACGAGCACGGGTTCGAGGAGGGGTTGCGCAACGACGCCAGGATGTTCGGCGCCGTCGCCGCCTCGCCCGGCGGCCAGGAGTGGGTCGGCCGTTTCCTCGCAAAGGACGCCGCCCAATCGGCGTTCCTGATCCTCCTCCCGCCGGACGAACCGGGCGGGGGGAAATAGCCCCCGATACGGTATCGAAAATTTTATTGCAGGGCCGGACAAAGCCGCGAGCAGGAGACGCGGCAGCGCACCCTGGACTTGTCCGGTCCCCGCGTCACGAAGAACGTCGGGAGCGTCGCGGAAACCCTGGCCGGACCGTGCGGTTCGCCGAACCGAATCCCCCGTTTCCGACATCTGATATTCACGGGTTGCATGATCCGTACGACTTCGCCCGGTTGAAAATCTATGCCCCAGGAATCCAGACCCGGTCCTCAGGAGGAAGCCATGAAGGATTTAGAGAAGCGAAGACAGGAGCAAATCCTCTCCCTGCAAAAGGCGTGGGGGGAAGATCCGCGATGGCAGGACATCAGGAGGCCCTATCAGGCCGAAGAGGTCGTCCGGCTCCGCGGCTCCCTCCGGATCCGCCACACGCTTGCCGAAATAGGCGCGAGGCTCTTCTGGGATCTGTTGCATACGGAGCCCTATGTTCCCGCGCTCGGCGCCCTGACGGGCAATCAAGCGGTCCAGCAGGTGCAGGCCGGCCTCAAGGCGATCTACGTGAGCGGGTGGCAGGTGGCGGGCGACGCAAACTCGGCGGGTCACATGTACCCGGACCAGAGCCTCTATCCCGTGGACAGCGCTCCCAAACTGATTTCCCGCATCAACAATGCCCTCACCCGGGCGGATCAGATCCAGCACATGAGCGGCGGCGACGGGACCTACTGGTTCGCGCCGATCGTCGCCGATGCGGAAGCCGGGTTCGGCGGTCCGTTGAACACGTACGAGCTCATCAAGGCCATGATTGAAGCCGGGGCCTCCGCCGTCCATCTCGAGGACCAGCTCTCTTCGTTGAAGAAATGCGGGCACATGGGCGGCAAGGTCCTCGTTCCCTACGGCGTCTTCGTCGAGAAACTCGTGTCGGCAAGGCTCGCCGCCGACGTGCTCGATGTGCCGACGGTGATCATCGCGCGGACCGACGCCCAGGGAGCCTATCTGATCCGCAGCGACTACGAAGATATCGACAGGCCGTATCTTACGGGCGAGAGGACCGCCGAAGGGTATTTCCGTGTGCGGGGAGGGCTCGATTTCGCCATTGTCCGGGCGTTGGAGTATGCTCCGTACGCGGATATGGTCTGGTGCGAGACCTCCACGCCGGACCTGGGAGAAGCGAGGGAGTTTGCCCAGGCAATCCGGGAAAAGCATCCGGGGAAAATGCTCGCGTACAATTGCTCGCCGTCGTTCAACTGGAAGCGGAATCTCGACGATGCCACGATCGCCGATTTCCAGATCAGGCTGGGCGAGATGGGGTACAAGTTCCAGTTCGTGACCCTGGCGGGATTCCACACGCTGAACGCAAGCATGTTCGAACTCGCAAGAGGCTACAAGGAAGAGGGAATGTCCGCTTATTGCAGGCTCCAGGAACGCGAGTTCGAACTCGAGAGGGATCACGGATATGCGGCGATCAAACACCAGAGCTTCGTCGGGGCGGGGTATTTCGACGCCCTGCAGATGACGATTACCGGAGGCCGGGCATCCACCGTCGCGCTCAAGGGCTCGACGGAAGAAGGTCAGTTCACTTGAGCGACGGGATTCGGAGCCTCCGAACCGCAAAACGGATTCGATCCCCGAACCCAGTGGCAACGAGGGATGACGTAGGGTCCTTCCGGAACGACGACGACATCCCCCCGGGTCGAACCGGTGCCGGTGGGATTCCTTCGACCTTGGGTCAGACGTGGTTCCGGAGCATCAGTTCCACGGGGTGTGGATTGAGGAATACCTGACGGGCAAGGTAGGCGACGTCGTACTTGCGGACGTAATGACGGATCAGGGTGACGGGGACGACCAGGGGAACGAGCCGCCGGCGATACTGGTCGATCACTTCGATCATCTCCTGTTTTTCAGTGGTTGATAGAACTTTCCTGAAGTATCCCATCATGTGCAACAAGACGTCGGCGCACTTCTTCGGGGTCGCCTTGTGCGCCAGCGCCGCCATGAAGATCTCCTCGTAGTTCCGGTAGAGTGTTCCGATGGGAAGGGTCTTCGCCCCGGCCACGAGTCGGCCCATCTCCTCGTAGTGCGCCCGGTCGTGGGAGAGAAGCAGCAGTTTGTGGTCCGTGTGGAAATCGACCAGCGC
>DAINBW010000518.1:0-2600 GCA_036732745.1 Spirochaetales bacterium
GGCCGGCATTTTCGGCGTGTTCTGACGGATATCGCCACAAGGAGGCCAAGATGGCGGGACGGGCGCTTTCGATCGGCATTTTGACGAGCGGCGGCGACTGCCCCGGCCTCAACGCCGCCATCCGCGGCGTGGCCAAGGCCTCCCTCGGCATGGGCGAGGCCCGCATCGTCGGGATCGCCGACGGCTACCGGGGCCTCATCGAGGGCCGCGCCCGCGAGCTCGGGCCCGGGGACCTTTCCGGAATACTCACGTTGGGCGGCACCATCCTCGGCGCCTCCAGGGAAAAGCCCTTCGGCGAGCGGGGCGGCGACTTCAAGACCGACGCCGACGAGGGCATGGACAAGCCCGAGCTCATCAAGGCGAACTACCGGAAGCTCGGCCTCGATTGCCTCGTCGTCCTCGGCGGCAACGGGACCCAGACCACGGCCGCCCTCCTCCAGGCGGAGGGCCTCGAGGTCATCGGCCTGCCCAAGACCATCGACAACGACCTCTGGGGCACGGACGTCTCCTTCGGCTTCCATTCCGCGGTCGGCGTGGCTACCGAGGCCATCGACCGCCTCCACTCCACCGCGAGTTCGCACAACCGCGTCATGGTCATCGAGCTCATGGGCCACAAGGCCGGCTGGCTCGCCCTCTACGCCGGCATCGCCGGCGGAGGCGACGTCGTGCTCCTGCCGGAGATTCCCTACGACCCCGCGGCGATAGCCGGCCACCTCCGCCGGCGGGCCGCCGACGGCAAGTCCTTCTCCATCGTGGTCGTCGCGGAGGGCGCCCTGAGCCTCGCCGAGGCCCGGCTCGACAAGAAGGAGCGCCGCCGACTCCGCGCCGAATCCCCCTTCCCCTCGATCGGCTATCGCGTCGCCAAGGAGATCGAGGAGGCGACGGGCGCCGAGGCCCGCGTGACCGTGCTCGGCTACCTCCAGCGCGGCGGCGTGCCCGCGCCCTACGACCGGCTCCTCGCGACCTCCCTCGGCGCCGCCGCCGCGGACCACATCCGCCGCGGGGACTTCGGCCGGATGGTCGCCCTCCGCGGCGGGGCCATCGGCTCCGTCGCCCTCGCGGAGGTCGCCGGCAAGACCCGCAAGATTCCCGAGGGCCACGAGCTCCTCGTCGCCGCGCGCCGCGTCGGCACCTGCCTCGGCGACGCCTAGCCGGGGCTTCCCGGCGGCGCGGCCGGCCGGATTTCGCCGGCGGCCGCGCGGGTGCCCCGGTCGCCCCGGTCGCGCCCGCGGACTCCGGCGCGGCGCGCGGCCGGCCTAGAGTCCGGGTTGGCGGGACTCGGGCAGGGCCGGCCCCGGCGCGTAGAGGATCCCCTCGCGCACGAAATGGAGCCGCGACTTCCAGGCCTCGGGCGCGGCGGCTGCCCTGAGGACCTCGCCCATCACGACGGCCGAGGTTCCCTCGACGACGACGCGGAGAAGGCGGCATTCGAGCCAGCCGGCGACGCCCTCCGGAATCCGCGCGTCCACGCGCCCGGCCCCGAAGGCCTTGATCCCGCAGGTCTCGTACTTGTCCTGGTCCCTGCCCGAAGCCGCCCCGGTCCGCATGACGAGGTCGACCTGGTCGGCCGTCGGCAGGGCCAGCGCGAACTCCCCCGACTCGGAAAGGTCCTCGTAGACGCGATGGCTGGTATCGAGCACGAGGAGGATCCTCGAGGTCGGCGCGTAGTCGAGGGGACAGCACCAGGCGACGGGCGAGAGGTCGTAGCGGCCGTCCGCGCCCTTCGTGCAGACGAGGACGAGCCCGCCCGCGTTCTGCAGTTCGTAGGCCTCGCCGGCCTCGATTTCGGCGTATTCCATTTGTTCCTCCCCGGACCTAGATCCAATAGCGGACAACGAGGTAGACGACCATGCCCGCCGTCATGACCATGAGCATGACGCGGACGAAGGGCGCTCCCTTCCGCATGACGAGTTTCGAGCCGACAAAGGCGCCGCCCGCCTGGGCCAGGCCCATCGCGAGGCCCAAGGGCGCCACGACGGTGCCGGCGGCCAGGAAGACGCCGAGCGAGACGACGTTGCTCGAGAAGTTGGCCGCCTTTGTGCTCGCCGTCGCCTCGCGCATGTCGAGGCCGGCAAGGCCCACGAGGGCGATCACCCAAAAGGTGCCGGCGCCGGGGCCGAAAAAGCCGTCGTAGAAGCCGAGGAGGAGGCCCGCGCCGATCCAGAAGGGCCGGGGCGCGATCCTGCGGGAACCGGCGGAGGCGCCGAAGCGCGGCCGGAGCGCCATGAAGACGAGGATGCACACGAGGAGGATCGGGATCAGGATCCTTAGGAAGGTCGGGTCGAGGGCGCCGACGGCGATGGCCCCGAGGGCCGCGCCCGTCGCCGTGGCCGCCAGGCCCGGGAGGATGTCGCGGATCTTGAGCGCTCCCGCGGCCCTGAAGCGCAGGGTCGCGGTGAGGCTGCCGAAGCTGGACTGGAGCTTGTTCGTGCCGAGGGCCAGGTGGGGCGGCAGGCCCGCCGCGAGCAGGGCCGGGAGGGTGATGATGCCGCCGCCGCCGGCGATGCTGTCGACGAAGCCCGCGACGGCGGCGGCGAGGACGAGAAGGGCGAAACCCAGGGGCCCGGGTAGATGGCTCATGCCGCAATACTACCGAAAGA
>DAINBW010000519.1:0-2594 GCA_036732745.1 Spirochaetales bacterium
ACGCCTCGTCCTTCTCCGCCGACCGGATCTTCGTGGTCGCGGTGGGGGATTTCGAGGTGGAGGAGCTCAAGGCGAGCCTGGCCGCGACGATCGGCGCCATACCCGACCGCAAGGCCGGGATCCCGCCCGCCGCGCCGGCCTTCCCCGCCGCGGGGGAGGGACGCCTCCTGAAGCGCGAGCACGCCCAGTCCAAGGGGCTCGCCTATCTCCGCGGCGACTTCGCCGCGCCCTCTCCCAAGGATCCCGATTTCATGGCGACCAACATCGCGATGAAGATGTTCTCCGACCTCCTCTTCAACGTGGTCCGCGACGAGCACGGCGCCGCCTATTCGCCGGGCTCCTACATCCGCGCCTTCGGGGCCAACTACGGCTCCGTCACCATCTTCAAGACGACCAAGGGCGCGGCGGTCAAGGACTACATCGACGAGGCCGCGGGCGAGCTGGCGGCGGGCAGGTGCCTCTCCGTGGATCCGACCCGCTCCGAGGGCTCCAAGCCGCGGATGCCCGTCGAGGAGGCCCTCGAGTCCTACAAGGCCCAGTACGCGAACGACTACTTCGAGAAGCTCCAGACCAACGCCGCGGTCGCGGGCCTCATCGCCCAGTCGGTCGCGACGACCGGCGACTGCCGGACCTGGCTCCTCGACGGCCAGCGCATCGCGGCCGTCAAGGCCGAGGACGTGCGGCGGGCCTTCAAGTCGACGCTCGCCTCGCGCGTCACCTGGGTGGCGCTCGGCTCCAAGGACGCCATCGACCCGATCGATCCCGCCAAGTTCTCCCGGCTCGGGCCGCGTTAGGCGATCATGAAGGGGACGGGACGGCGCGCCGCGCGCGCGCTTCTTTCCGGCGCAGCCGCCCTCGTCCTCGTCCTGGTCCTCGCGGGCGCGCCCGTCCTCGTGACGGCGAGGGCGGGGCGGCCCGCCCTCGACGCGGCGGGCTTCGGCGCGGCCGTCGGCGCCTGGTTTCGCGGCCTCGCGGACGGAAGCTCCTTCGATTACGCGCTCGGGGACAGCTCCTGGAGCCTTCTCGACCAGGCGCCCCGCTTCCTGGCGGTCTCGGTCGCCAACCTCGCGCTGCCGGGCGCGGCCGGCCTCTTCCTCGGCGCCCTGGCCGGCGCGCTGTTCCGGCCGCGCCGACGCGGCTGGCCCGACCGCCTGGTGGACGGCCTGGCGGCGACGCCGGACTTCATGCTCGCCCTGGCCCTCCAGGTTTTCGCCGCGGGGGTCCTGGCGCCCCTGGGCCTGCGCGTCCGCATCGGCCCCTCGGGCGCGGGCCTGAGCCTCCCGGCCATGGCGGTGATGGCGGCCTACCCCTTTTGTTTCGCCTATCGCGCGGCCGTCCGCGCCTCCAGGTCCACGCAGGGCGCCGAGTTCGTGGCCTTCGCGCGCGCGAAAGGCCTTCCGGAGGGCGCCATCCTGAGGCGCCACGTCGGCGCGGCCGTCGTGCCGGCCCTGGTGGACGAACTGCCCGTCATATTGGCCTTCATGCAGGGGACCCTGTTCATCGTCGAGTACCTTTTCGCCCTTCCGGGCGTCGCGCGCTTCCTTTTTTCGACCGCCTTTTCCGGCCAACGCCGGGGATTCTACCAGACCTACCAGTTCGACCTCGGCGTGTTCGTGCTGGCCGGGCTCTGCCTCGCCTACACCGCGGTCTACGCCGTTCTCCGGCTCGCCCTGGCCCTCGCGCGGAAGGTCCTGGCCCATGAATAGGCGCACGGCCGCGGGCCTGGTCCTCTTGGCCCTTCTCCTTCTCGCCTCCCTGCTCGCGCCCCTGTTCGCGCCCTTCGAGCGGGGACAAACGGAGGGACTGCGCAAGGAGATTGTCGACGGCGAGGAGCGCTACTTCTTCGCGCCCGAACGGCCGGGACCGCGGCATCCCCTCGGAACGGATCGTTACGGCTACGACATGTTGGCGGAGATGCTCTACGGCCTCAAATGGACCCTCGCGGCCGTCTTCGGGATCGCCGTCCTCCGGGCCGGGCTCGCCTTCCTGTTCGGCCTCCTCGCCGTCCTCCGGGGCGGCGGCCGGCCCCGCCACCGGCCCTTCTCTCCGCTGTCGGCCTTCCCCTCCTTCGTCGTCGCCTATCTCCTCCTCTTCCGGGTCACGATCAACTCGCCCTTGCCGGCCCTTCGCCTCTTCCTCTACCAAGCCGCGGTCATAGCCTTCCTCGACCTGCCGGGCGTGGCGCGATCCTTCGCGGCCAAGGCCGGGAGCATCGCCGCGTCCTCCTTCGTCGAGGCCGCCCGATCCTCCGGCGCGGACTCGCGCTGGATAGCGGCCCGGCACGTCGCGCCCTTCCTGGCCGACGATTTTTTCGAAGCCATCCCCGTGCAGGCCGTGGCGACGGCCGCCTTCATCGCCAAGCTCGGCCTGTTTTCGCTCTTCATCGGCGGCACCACCCTGAGCCTCGATCCCGTCCTCCTCCAACCTTCGCGGATGGAACTCGTCGGCCTCATGGGCTACCACAACGGCGACATCCTCGGCGCCCCGTGGCTCTTCCTCGGCCCCTTCTCGGGCTGGCTCCTCGTCTTCACCGCGGCGGAACTGCTTTCCTCGGGGCTCCGCCGCCGCCGGCGTCCCCGGGCCGCGGCCGCCCG
>DAINBW010000520.1:0-2592 GCA_036732745.1 Spirochaetales bacterium
GGCGACGCCGCGAGGGTTTGGGGCAGGTAGAAGGCGAAGGCGCCGACGAGGCACATGAGGAGGGCGCGGCCGTAGCCGAGGCGCGCCGAAAGCTTGCCGACGACGGCGGCGGCCAGGGCGCCCGCGAGGGAGCTGGCCGCGATGATGAGGCCCGAAAGGGACGCGACCGCCGGTCCGCCGCCCGTCATGTCGAGCACGATGAGGGGCATGATGGGGCCGACGACGCCGTTCGCGAGCTGCACGGAAAAGGTGACGAAAAGCAGGCTCGCGAGGGCCGGGCTCTTGGCGAGGACGGAAAAATCGGGCAGGGCGTTCCTGAGGAGGGAGGTCGATTTCGGCTTCGGCGTGAACTCCTCGTCAACCCTCGTCATCACGATGAAGGCCGCGAGGGCAAGGAGCGCCGAGGTGGCCACGAAGGTGACGCGCGGCCCCGCGAGGTCGGCGACGACGCCGCCGAAGAGGGGGCCCGCCGAATTGCCGAGGAAGACCGCCATCTGGAGCAGTCCGAGGCGGTAGCCGGCCTCCGCGGCGGGCACGATGCTGGCCGTGAGGACGGTCGCCGCGGCCACGGTGCCCGTGACGCAGCCTTGGAGCACCTTGAGGACGAGGAGCTGCCAGGGCGCGCCCGCGAGGGCCATGAGGCCGACGAGGACGGTGCCGCCGATCATCGCGCGGAGGAGCATGAGCTTGCGCCCGTAGCCGTCGGCGATGGCGCCCCAGATCGGCGCGAAGACGGCGAGGGCGATCGCGGAGGCGGAATTGATGGCCCCCGTCCACCAGTTGAGCGAGGCGGCCTCGGCGACGCCGAGGTCCCGAAGGAAGAGGGGGAGTATGGGATTCGAGGTGGCGAAGCCGGTGATCGCGAGGAATTCCGCGAGCCAGAGCGCCTTGAAGGAGATCTTCCAGTCGCGCATGGTTGAGGTCCCATCCTAGACCCGAAGGTCGCCGCATGGCAACCGGGCTGGTTCCGGCGGGGATTCGGGGCGGCCCTTCCCGGTGTAACGAAGCTTAGGTTTGGGACGTTCGTTCGGGACGTTATTGTTTGTAGGAACGAAATGTTTCTATAAGTAATTACATGATAATCACTTAGCGAGTTTTTCCCTTTGACGTGGAATGGGCCTTCGGGTACAATGCGGCCACCATAACGGAGGAACCCATGGAACTGCCCTACGCCGAGCCTTATCGGATCAAGACCGTCGAACCCCTGCGCCGCTCCACCCGCGCCGAGCGCCAGGCCTGGATAGCCGCCGCCAAGTACAACCTCTTCAACCTCCGCAGCGAGTCGGTCTTCATCGACCTGCTCACCGATTCGGGCACGGGCGCCATGTCCTCCGCGCAGTGGTCGGAGATCATGCTCGGCGACGAGAGCTACGCGGGCGCGAGCTCGTATTACAAGCTCAAGGACAGCGTGAAGGAAGTGATGGGCTTCGACTGGTTCCTCCCCGCCCACCAGGGCCGCGCCGCGGAGAACGTCCTCATGTCCACCCTCATCGGCCCCGGCCACGAGGGCAAGGGCAAGGTCGTGCCCGGCAACTCCCACTTCGACACGACCAAGGGCCACATCGAAAACCGCGGCGCCCACGCGATCGACTGCACGGTGGACGAGGCCTTCGATCCGACGATCGAGCGGCCCTTCAAGGGCAACGTCGATCTCGGCAAGCTCCAGAAGGTCTTCAAGGAGCACAAGCGCGAGGACATCCCGCTGTGCATCCTCACCGTCACCTGCAACTCCTCCGGCGGCCAGCCCGTTTCGATGGAGAACATCCGCGCGGTTTCCGCCCTCTGCCGGAAATACGGCGTGCCCCTCTTCCTCGACGCGGCGCGCTTCGCGGAGAACGCCTACTTCATCAAGATCCGCGAGGCCGGCTACGCCGACAAGGACGTGCGCGCGATCGCCCGCGAGATGTTCTCGTACGCCGACGGCGCGACCATGTCGAGCAAGAAGGACGGCATCGTCAACATCGGCGGCCTCATCTGCTTCCGCGATGAGGCGACCTACCGCGACTGCTGCACCTACAACATCATGTACGAGGGCTTCAACACCTACGGCGGCATGGCCGGCCGCGACCTCGGCGCGCTCTCCGTCGGTCTCCGCGAGGCGACCGAGTTCGACTATCTCGAGTCCCGCGTCGGGCAGGTGGCCTACCTCGGCCGGAAGCTCGAGGGCCACGGCGTCCCCGTCCTCCTCCCCTACGGCGGCCACGCGATCTTCGTCGACGCGAAGCGCTTCCTGCCCAAGGTCCCGAAGGAGGAGTGCGTGGCGCAGACCCTCGGCATAGAGGCCTACGTCGAGGGCGGCGTCCGCGGCGTCGAGATCGGCACCCTCCTCGCCGACCGCGATCCGGACACGAGGGAGAACCGCTACCCGAAGCTCGAGCTCCTCCGCCTCGCGATCCCGCGCCGCACCTATACGAACGCGCACATGGACTACGTCGCCGCGACGCTGGCGAACGTCCTCGAGCGCCGCGACGGGATCACGCGCGGCTACCGCATCACGCGCGAGGCGCCCATCCTCCGCCACTTTACGGTCGAGCTCGAGCCCGCGAAGTGAAACGGGCGCGGGCCGGGGCCATCGCCCGCGCCCGCGTCCTC
>DAINBW010000521.1:0-2580 GCA_036732745.1 Spirochaetales bacterium
ACGCCGATGTGCTTGTCGTTGATCGTGACGCCCTGGAGGCGGTAGACCTGCTGGACCTCGTCCATCAGGAAGCGCTGGCAGTACTGCTCGCCGAGGATGTTCATGATGTCGTGCGGGTTCTTGTTGCCGTCGCACAGGAGGTCCCCGGCCTCGACGGTGTCGCCGTCGCGGACGAGGAGCCTGCGGCCCATCGGCACGAGGTGCTTGTATTCCTTGCCAAAGATGTCCCGGACCACGACAACGCGCTTGCCCTTGACGATGCCCCTGAAGGCGACAGTGCCGGAGACCATGGCGATGACCGTGGGGGACTTGGGCTTGCGGGCCTCGAAGAGCTCGGAGACCCGGGGAAGGCCGCCCGTGATATCCATGGCCTTGGCGGATTCCTTCAGGGTCTTGGCCAGGGTCCTGCCCGCCTTCACGAGCTCGCCGTCCTCGACGTTGAGGTAGGCGCCGCCCGGGAGGAAGTAGGTCACGATCTCGTTGCCCGCCTCGTCCGTGATGATGACGCGCGGCTGCTTGGCCTCGCGCTCCGCCGCGAACTCGGTGATGCGCTTCTCGATGTTGCCCGTCTCCTCGTTGATTTCTTCCTTCAACGTGGAGCCGGGGATGATGTCCTCGTAGCGGACGTAGCCGTCGTGCTCGGAGATGATCGGGTCGGAGAAGGGGTCGAAGGTGGCGAGGGTCTGGTTCGCGGCGACGATGTCGCCGACCTTGACGACGACCTCGGAGCCGTTCCTCACCTCGATCTTCATCTCCTGGGCGATGAGGAGGACGCGGCCCTGGTGGACCTTCGCGTAGCTGATGTCGTTCGACTTCGCCACGCTGCCGTCCGCGTGCTTGACGATCTCGTCGCCCTTGAGGATGCGCTGGCCGTCCTCGATGAGGACCTTGTCGCCCTTGCCGATCTCGAAGTTCGAGAAGATCTTGCAGGCCTGGAGGTGGCCCTTGCGGGTGAAGAGGGAGCGGTCCTCCGGGAGGGGGACGAAGGTGCCCGCGACCTCGGTGACGAGGACGGGGTACTTGAGGTAGATGCGGTTCTCTTCGGAGGACTTGGTCGCCGCGCCGCCGATGTGGAAGGTACGCATCGTGAGCTGGGTGCCCGGCTGGCCGATGGACTGGGCGGCGATGATGCCGACCGCCTCGCCGATCTCGACCGTGCGCCCGGAGGCCAGGTTGCGGCCGTAGCACTTGCGGCAGACGCCGTGCTCCGCCTCGCAGGTGAGGACCGTGCGGATCGTGACTTCCTCGATGCCCGCCTCGTCGATCGCGTCCGCGATCTCCTCGGTGATCTCCTCGTTGGAGTCGACGATGATCTCGTCGGTGATCGGGTGGCGGATGGGATCCAGGACGTAGCGGCCGACGATGCGCTCGCGCAAGGCCTCCACGATCTCCTCGCCGTCCTTGATGGCGGTGTGCACGACGCCGTTGATGGTGCCGCAGTCGTCGACGTTGATGACGACGTCCTGCGCGATGTCGACGAGACGGCGGGTGAGGTAGCCGGCGCCGGCCGTCTTGAGGGCCGTGTCGGCGAGACCCTTGCGGGCGCCGTTCGTCGAGATGAAGAACTCGATGACCGAGAGGCCCTCGCGGAAGTTGGAGCGGATCGGGAGCTCGATGATGTCGCCGGAGGGCTTGGCCATGAGGCCGCGCATGCCGGCGAGCTGGCGGATCTGGTTGCGCGAACCGCGCGCGCCGGAGTTGGCCATCATGTAGATCGAGTTGAAGCCCGCGCGGTCCTTCTCGAGGGTCTTCATCATCACCGCGGTGAGCTCCTCGTTCGTCTTGGACCAAACCTCGACGACGCGGTTGTAGCGCTCCTCCTGGGTGATGTGGCCCGCGAGGTACTGGTTCTGGATCGCGTCGACCTGCTTGTTGGCGGCCTCGATCATCTCCGACTTCTCGCGCGGGATGACGATGTCGTCCATGCCGATGGAGGCGCCGAAGAAGGTCGCGTAGCGGAAGCCCATGTCCTTGATGGCGTCGAGCATCTGCACGGAGACGAAGGGACCCTTCTCCTTGTAGACCGCCTCGATGAGGGCGCGGATGTCCTTCTCGCCGAGGGCGTAGTTGACGTAGGGCACCTCGGCGGGCAGGGCCTCGTTGAGGAGGAGGCGGCCGGCGGTGGTCTCGATGACGTTGTTCGCGCCGACGGCGAGGGGCTTCTTGCAGGAGTTCCACACGGGGCGCTTCCCGACGGGGACCTTCACGACCGCGGCGTAGTCGCAGGACTTGGACTCGCAGGCCATGAGCACCTCCTCGGGGGAGGAGAAGCGCTTGCCCTCGCCCTTGGCGCCGGGCTTGTGGCGGGTGAGGAAGTTGATGCCGAGAACCATGTCCTGCGAGGGGTAGACGATGGTCTTGCCGTTCGCGGGGTCGAGGAGGTTCCGGCTGGAAAGCATGAGGGTCCAGCACTCGGCCTGGGCGGCGTTCGTCAGCGGGACGTGGACGGCCATTTGGTCGCCGTCGAAGTCGGCGTTGAAGGCCTTGCAGACGAGGGGGTGGAGCTTGATGGCCTTGCCCTCGACGAGGAGGGGCTCGAAGGCCTGGATGCCGAGGCGGTGGAGGGTCGGCGCTCGGTTC
>DAINBW010000522.1:0-1106 GCA_036732745.1 Spirochaetales bacterium
GAGCTCGTCGGTCGCGTTGCTTCACTGGGCTATCTCCTCGAACGAGGTTTTTTCGTCTTCGCCTGCGGAATCCTGTTGGCGGGGCTGGTGGCCCTGTCCGGCGGCTCTCGCGGCTTCCTGCCCGCCAAGGCCGACGGGGGAGCCGCCGAGCCTTCGGGCGCCGCTGGCGCCGCGGGCGCGCCGGCCGCCGCGACGAACGCGAGCCCGCGAAGCGGCCGGGAGATCGGCATCCGGTAAAGAAGCCTTTCGCCCGCCGTTGCGCCGCGGCCTCCCGAGGCTATACTTCAAGTGGGAGGCCGAATGTCTTCGGAGACTTTCGTGGAGGCCGACATCTGGACCGTCGCCCAGACCGATCAGGGCAACGTGGTCCTCGTGCGGCCCAAGGGCTCGGACCTGGCGGTGCCGATCTTCATCGGCCAGCTGGAGACCCAGTCGATCCTCATCGGCATGGGCGGGGTGGACGTGCCCCGTCCCCTCACCCATGATCTCGCGGTCTCCCTGATCCGCTCCCTCGGCGCGGCCATCCTCCGCATCGAAATCAACGATCTCCATGAAGGCACCTTTTTCGCCCGCCTCGTCTTGGTCCGCGAGGGCCTCGAACAGATCGTGGACGCCCGTCCCTCCGACGCGATCGGCATCGCCGTGCGCGCCGGGTGCCCCGTCTTCATAGCCGAGTCGGTCGTCGACGAGGCGGGCATCTCGGTGAATCTCGTGACGGAAGGGCAGACGAAGATCCAGACCACCGCGGGGGAGGAGGACGCCGAAGAGGCGGAGGAAGCCGAGGCCGTCGAGGAATCCGCGGAGGAGGGGCCGGTCGAAGGCGCGCCGCCGGCCGGCGAGGGCGCGGCCGCGCGTCCGGGCGGGGCGGGGAGGTCCGAACTCCAGCGTTGGCGGCGCGAACTCGAGGAAGCGATCGAGCGCGAGGATTACGAACGGGCCGCCCTCATCCGGGATCGGCTCAAGGAGCTTGGCGCCTAGCCGCCTCCGCTTTCCTCGCAGGGCCCCGGGATGTACAATGGCCGGGCTGGCCGCGCGACGCGGCCCAATCACGAGCATGGGGATCATCGTGACCGAAAGACCTGACAAGCTTCGCCGCCGCGCCCTCG
>DAINBW010000522.1:1206-2580 GCA_036732745.1 Spirochaetales bacterium
CCGTCGTCGACCTCGGCCTTCTCGACCTCTATGCCCGCCCCGACTTCCGCCTGGAATGGAGCTACTACGAGCCCGATCCGGCGGATCCCGCCTGGACGCGGCTGCCCGCCGATCCCGGGCGACGGATCGCCTCGATCCGGGACCTCAAGCTGCCGGGCGAGCCGGAGCGAAGCTTCTGGAACATCCTGCCCGGCCGCGCGCGCAAGTACTGCCTCGTCGCGACCTTCGACGCGGCGCCCGGACTCCTCGAGTCCTCGAGCGGCGTCGGCCTCTATCTCCAGGAGGTGGGCCGGAACTGGGAGGTCTACCTCAACGGCTCCATCCTCCGCAGCGAGGTCTACCTTTCCCGCGACGGGCGCATCGAGCGGGAGCGCGCCGTCCACGGCGCCCTCGTCCCCGTGGACAAGCGCTACCTGAAGGAAGGCAAGAACGTCCTGGCCATCGCCATCTACGGCCCCCCGGGCGACTTCCGGAACGGCCTCTTCTCCACGGGGCCCTACCTGATCGGCGACTACCAGAGCCTCCTGGCCCTCAAGGCCGAGTACCTGGACCTCATGCTCATCGGCATCTACTTCTTCTTCGCCGTCTACCACGTGATCCTCTTCGCGCTCCGGCCGGCGAACACGCCCTATCTCCTCCACGGCCTCGGCACCCTGGCCTTCGCGCTCTATCTCTTTTCGAGATCGTACATCGTCTTTGACGTGGTGTCCGACACCGCCATCATCCGTGGTCTCGAGCTTTCCTCCATCTTCCTCGTGTTCCCCCTCTTCATCGCCTTCTTCGACCTCTGCAACCGGGGCCGCATAACGCTCTTCACCTGGATCTACGGGGGCGTGTGCCTCCTGTTCGCCCTCCTGGCGCCGATCGTCGCGGGGGAGCAGCTCCTCTTCGCCTGGCGGCTATCCGCCCCCCTCGCGCTGCTCTACCTCCTGGCGGCCGACGTCGTCCTGCCGATCCGGGACGCCCTCCGCGCGGCCGGTCGGGCGGAAGGCGGCGCGGAATCGGCGCTCCCGGCCCCGCGGCTCAAGGCCTTCCTCGCCGCCTCGAACTTCTGGACGGTGGCGATCGCGGCCGCGATCGTCCTCCTGGCCGCCGTCGCCGCCCTCGTCGGCTTCAACTCCAATGGCGCCTTCCTCGCGGCCAAGTACGGCGGCTTCCTCCTGATCCTCGGCTCGGCCGCCGTGCTCGCGAGCCAGTTCACCCGCGTCTACCGCCAGGTGGAGGAGCTCAACGAGGGCCTCGAGGCCAAGGTCCGCGACCGCACCGCCGCCCTCGCGGACGCCATGGAGGAGCAGGCCGGCCTCAACGAAAACCTGGCCGCCGCCAACCGGCGCCTCCAGGCGGCCCTCGACGTCGCGGCCAAGGACATGCGCA
>DAINBW010000523.1:0-2565 GCA_036732745.1 Spirochaetales bacterium
CGTCCGCGTTGCAGATGAGGAACTTGCGCGCGCCCGGAGCCGCTCGGAGGGCCTCCCACTTGCGCCAGGTCGGGAAGCCGGCGCCGCCGCGGCCGCGGAGGCCCGAGGCCTTCATTTCGGCGACGAGCTCCTCCGGTCCGATCGAGCGGAGCGCCCGCTCGAGCCCGGAATAGCCGCCGACCCCGAGGTACTCGTCGAGGCTCTCCGGATCGATGAGCCCCGAATCGCGGAGGACGAGCTTCACCTGCCCCTTGAAGAAGGAGAGTTCGTCCCAGGAGGGCAGGAAGGGATAGGCGGCGCCGTACTCGATCGCCGCCGTGCGGAAGTCCCAGGCCTCGATCTTGGCGACCGCCCGGCGCGCCAGCTTGTCGAAGGCGGGGTCGTCCGCGAGCCCCGCGACGAGGCGGGCCGCGGAGGCCGGCTTGGCCTCGGTGAAGAGGAGGAGAGGCTTCCCGGGACGGTAGGCCATGACGAGGGGCTCGGCGGCGCAGAAGCCGAAGCAGCCGACGCGGCGGACGAGGAGCTCCGCGTTTTCCGCGGCCGCCTCCTTGGCGAGGGCCGCGAAGACGAGGTCGGCCCCGTTGCCCTTGCCGCAGGTGCCGAGGCCCACGGAGAGGAAGGGCGCGGCCGGCTTGACCCGTTCGCGGCCGAGCCGCCGCCGGGTTTCGAGGTCCCGCGCGGCGGCGCCGCGGCCGTCGCGGGCGGAGGAGGTCTTGTCGTAGTTCATGCGCGGCCTCCCTTCCGGAGCTTGAGGACGGCGGCCGTCAGCTTGCCGACCGTCATCCGGGAGCAGATGACCCCGTCGATCTGGACGACGGGCGCGAGGGCGCATTGGCCGAAACAGGCGACCGTCCGCACGGAACAGAAACCGTCGATCGTCGTCGCGGAATTTTCCTCGTCCTCGCGGAAGCCCTCGATGCCGAGCTTGCGGAGGCTCGCCTCGAGGAGTTCGAGGGAGCCGCGCGTGTGGCAGGCCGTGCCGCGGCAGACGACGATTGAGTGGAGTCCCTGGGGCTTGAGGTTGAAGAAGGAGTAGAAGGTCGCGACCGAATAGACCTGCGAGAGGGGAATCCCCATGCCCTCGGCCACGCGCCGGAGGGCGCTCTCCGGGAGATAGCGGAGGCGCTCGGCCTCCTGCGCCGCCTCGAGGACGCCGAGCAGACCTCCCGGCTTGCCGCGTTGTTCCTCGATCAGCGTCTCGAGCAAGGGAAGCCCGGCCTTCGCCATAACCGTCGATGACATCTCGCCTCCTCGTCGAGCGAAGCGGTGTACAGCATGGTTGTTCGGCGACACTTCGTCCGAATGTTGTCTTCGTTGAGTCTAAACCCCTTTTGGCCAATTTCAAGAAAAAACTATCGAGACAAGATTATTTTTATAACCTCGGGAGGATTGCCGCCCGCGCTTCCGCATCTATACTTAGCGCATGGAGGGACGCGTGGAGGGCGAAACGCCCGAGGTCGAACGGATCGCGCGCCGCATCCGCCGGATCTTCGCGGGAGTGGCCGCTTCCGCCTACTTTGGCGAAGCGGAGCGGGCGGAATTCGCCCATTTCGAGGGGATCCTCCTCGACGCCCTGGCGCGGATCGCGGCCAAGGCGCGCTCAGGCCGGCTCCGCCTCCTTGACCTGTCGGATTTCCCCCAATGCCTCCGCTATCCGGGCTACCAGGCGCGGGTCGCGGTCTTCATCGGCAGCTTCGATCCCTTCCAGATGACCCATCTGGCCCTGGCGTTGCGCTTCCTGGCCGAGGAGGGTAGCGAGGCCGACCTTGTCCTCGTCGTGCCCGAGGGCGCGGAAAATCCCCTGAAGCCGCGCAAGACCGACTACCGCTTCCGCTACGACATGGCGCGGCGCCAGCTCGAGGGCATCTTCAGCCCCCTCGTCGCGCCGCTCGACATCGGCGAGGGCGCCGACACGATCGAGATCGTGCGGCGGCTCATCGCCCTCCACCCCGGCGCCGCCTTGCGGCTCACCCATCTCCTCGGTTCCGACGCCCTGCCGACGGCCCTCCGCCTCCTGCCCGAGGATCTGGCCGCCTGGCGCGAAGCGGCGGCGCGGCACCGGGTGGCCCTGGATTTCGGCATCCACGTCCAACGGCGGGAGGGGGCCCCGGCGCCCGAAGCCCTCCTCGCCGAGGCCCGGAGCCTGGGCGTCCGCGCCGAAGCCTCCGACGGAAGCCTCGTCACGCCCTCCAGCAGCGATTTCCGTTCGCGCGGCGCCCTGACCGTCGCCTTTCCCGCGCCGGCCCTCCTGGCCCGGCTCGAGTTGCTCTTTCGCTACGGGCTGCGGCGCCCCTGGATGGAGGCCGCGGCCGATCCCGGCCCGGCTCCGGGCGGGTCGGAGCGGATTCCGGCCGACTACGAGATTTAGCCGCCTCCGCTTGAATCGCCTTCCGCGCCAGGGAGCGTGGTGGGGGCATGAAGCCGCTTGTAAAGGAGGGGCGACCGCGCTTTTCCGCGGAGTCCCGGCGGACCCTTCCCCGCGCCGCGCCGGGGCCGGCCGCGCCGCCCGACCGGGCCGCGGAGGCGCGCCTCGAGGCGGCGGCCGAGCGGGGTCGGGAAGCGGCG
>DAINBW010000524.1:0-2560 GCA_036732745.1 Spirochaetales bacterium
AGCCGGAACCTTGGCGCCGGCCTCGGCGGCCGCGCGGTCGGCGGCGAAGGGGACCTTGATGATGTAGATGGGCCAGCCGTCGCGGCGGAGCTTGGAGGCGGCCTTGTCGAGCTCCTCGCGGAGGGCCTCGGGGGCGAGGCCGTAGGAGGCGCTTTTCTCCGAGGGATTGTGGACGCCGTCCGTGACGACGACGATCACCTTGCGCCGGCTCGTCGGCAGGTCGGCGACGTACTGGTCGAGGTAGCCCAGGGCCGACACGAGGTCGGTGCTCTTCGCGAGGGGGTAGAGGAGGTAGAGCCGGCCGAGCACGGACTTGACGTCGCGCTCCCCGGCGATGCGTTGCGCGATTTCCACTTGGGCGCTGTCGCCGAAGGAGAGGAGGTGGAAGGTGTCGCCGAGGCGGAGGAAGTTCTTGACCACCGGCCCGACCACGTAGTCGGTTATCTCCTGGAAATAGGGAAAGACGCTCTGGGAGACGTCGAGGAGGACCACGACGTCCGCGGACTCGCCCTCCGCGGCCAGAGCCGAGCCGGCGCCCCAGGCGGCGGCCGGCATGAGGAGGAGGGCGAGGGAGAGGGCGATGACCGCGGCCCGGCGGACCGCGGCGCCTTTTTGTTCTGTGTTTGACATGCCTTGCGTTCTCCTAGAACTTGGCGGTCTCGATGCGCTCGACCCGGTACTGGAACTTGCGCTCGTGGATCAGGAAGGAGAGGCTGTCGCCGGGCTTGTGGTTCAGGAGCTTCTTGCCGAGGGGCGAAAGGTAGGAGATGACGTTCTGCGAGGGCTCGGACTCCCAGGGCCCGAGGATCGTGTAGGTCTCCTTCTCGCCGGACAGCTCGTTGACGAGGACGGCGATGGTGCCGAAGGCGATCTTGGAGGCGTTGAGCGTCGACTTGTCGAAGATCTGGGCGCGCTCGATCTCGTTCTTGAGCTTCGCGACCTTCGCGTTGAGCTCGTCCTGCTTCTCCTTGGCCGCCTTGTACTCGGCGTTTTCCCGGAGGTCGCCGAGGGAGAGGGCGTAGGCGATTTCCTTCTGGTTCGCGGGAACCTCGACCTCGAGGATCTCCTGGAGGAGGCGCTGCTTCTCCTCGTACTTGTCGGCCGTGACCATGAGGCCGCGGGAGACGACCGTCTTCTCCTCCTCGCCGGAGGACTTGAACTCGGGCCACTTGTCCATGATCTGGCGGCGCAGGCGCATCTTGATCGCGGGATCGAGGTCCTTGACGTCGGAGACGAGGGCGAAGACGCGCTCGACCGTGTCGGCGCCGGAATTCTCGATGAAGGCCTCGAGGGCGCCTTCGTTGAAGAGGATGGTCTGGACCTGCTTGTTGATCTTGCGGTTTTCGGTCGTGTCGCGGTGGCTCTCGATCTCCTTGAAGGAGATGTCGAGGATGTGCACCAGCGTGATCAGGATCTTCTCGTAGGAGAGGCCGATGGACTTGAACCAGGGCTCCTCGCGGAGGTTCCGGACGACCCAGATGAAGGCCTCGCGGTGGTCGCGGTAGTTCTCGATGATGTCCACGACCATGCGCTTGAGCTTGTCGTCGTGGCCGGCGGTCTTGAGGGTCTCGAGCACCGTCTCGTTGAGGGAGTAGGGGAAGAGGCGGACGTAGACGTCGGCCCAGTCGGGCATGAAGTTCTTGATGTGGAGGAGGTAGGACTGCTTGAGCTGGGAGTCCTTGATCCCGTCGTAGACCCCGATCGGATCCTCGATCTCCTCGAAGAGCTCGGCGAAGCCGGCGCTCGCGGCGCCCTTGAGGAAGCTGTACTTGGAGGCCAGCTCCTTCAGGAAGAGGTAGGCGGCGACGACCTGCTCGTTGGCCACCTGGTAGGAGCGGACGAAGCCCGTGAAGAAGCCGAGCATCTCGGAGAAGAACTCGGAGTCCGGCTCGCCGTGCTCCAGGAACTCGCGGAGGCACTGCACGCGCGGGAAGAAGCCCTTCTCGGCCTTGAACTGGTTGTAGAGCTTCTCCTCGTAGGAGAGGGGGCGGTCGCGGACGATGTAGGTGTCGATCGCGTCGGGGGCGTTGCCGAAGAGGGAATCGGTCTTGAGCTCGGTCCTGGCCTTGGCGCTCCAGGAGTTCCACTCGCTCGCGGTGAGGATGGCGGGGACGAGCTCGGCCTTGATCTTCTTGAGGTCCGCGCGGTTGTCGAAGCTCTTGATGAGGATCCGGAGCGCCCAGGCGATGTCGGTCTTCACCTTCTCGCGGAGCTTGTCCTTGGACCACACGGCCTTGAGGACCCAGATGTGGTCCTTGTTGAGCGTGGTGAGGCTGTCGATGGCCATCTTGAGGGTCATCTTGTGCCCGCGGCTCTTGGCGAAGTCGATCACGATCTCGTCGCCCTTGACGCTGGCGATGCGGCCGACGTTCCAGGTGCGGTGGTAGACGAAATTGCCCGCGTCGAAGGCGATGTGCTTCTCGAAATCGGCCATGGCCTCGTGCATGGAGCGGTAGGACTGGTTGATGTTCGAGAGGCGGATATAGTCGTCGAGGTGCGAGTGGGCGGCGTACTTGCCCTTGTAGCACTCGACGACCTCCTTGCGGAGGGCGGGGTTCTT
>DAINBW010000525.1:0-2545 GCA_036732745.1 Spirochaetales bacterium
GTACTGGTAGAAGTTGAGCGCCCCGGTGTTGACCGAGAGGGCGATGTGCTGGTCCACGACCCGCCCTAGGCCCCGGAGCCCCAGGAGAAAACGCGCGAACTCCCCGCCCAGCGATAACAGGTCAAGGCCGAGATCCGGCGCGTAGGTCGTGGCCTCGACCCTGCCCGTCGAACCTATGAGGTAGATCTCGTCCACGCCAAAACCGTCCGCGAGCGACCGAAGATCGGAGCCGGCGAGCCGGCCGAAGCCCCCGCCGGACGGTATTTGTTTCTCAAGCTCGAGGAGCGCCGCCGCGCCCCTCCCCCGCAGTTCCCGAACCTCGCGGGCAACCATGTGGTCGAGGAGGGCTATTCCTCCCTTGGCCGAGGCGAGGATCTCCTCCTGCGCCGACCGTACGATCTGCCCAAGCACGATCTCCGCGCTGATGGCGACGCCGAATGCGCTGACGACCCCGCCGATTGCGATGACGATAGCCAAGCGCCGGTAGAGAAAGTACCGGATGGAGTGTTTCTTCACGGAGAAAGCTTAGTGGTTTTGGCCTCAATGGGTAAAGTCCCGCTCGGTTTGACGGCCGCCGCCCGACCTCGAATCCAGCCCCAAATGCAGGCGACTACCGGGCATGGAGCATCATTTTGTACGATTTGAAGGCTCAACCTGCATCTTTTGTGACATATTATCACTCTATGTCATTGTGTCCCTCATTCATGTTCGAGGATAGCGCCTCGAGGGACCATACAAGGAGTCTTCATGGGCATCTCGAGGCTGAAAAGTCTCTCCTTCGGCGACCTGGTCGCGCGAATTCCGATCGTCCAGGGCGGCATGGGCGTCGGGGTTTCGCTCTCCGGCCTGGCGGCGGCGACCGCGAACGCCGGCGGCGTCGGCGTCATCGCCGCGGCCGGCATCGGCCTCATGGAGGGGGACGGCTTCACCGACTTCCTCGGCGCGAACATCCGCGCGCTCCGGCGGGAGATCCGCCGCGCGCGGGAGCTCAGCGCGCGGGGCGTGCTCGGCGTCAACATCATGGTGGCGCTGAGCAACTTCGCCGACCTCGTCCGGACGGCGGTCGAGGAGAAGATCGACATCATCTTCGCCGGCGCGGGGCTGCCGATGAACCTGCCGGAGTTCGCGGCGAACGCGCGCACCAAGCTCGTGCCGATCGTCTCCTCAGCGCGGGCGGCCGTCCTCATCGCCAAGCGCTGGCTCGACAAGTACGGCAGGCTGCCGGACGGCTTCGTCGTCGAGGGCCCCAAGGCGGGCGGCCACCTCGGCTACAAGCGGGAGGAACTCGACGATCCGGCCTTCTCGCTCGAGCGGCTGGTGCCCGAACTCGTGGCGGCGCTCAAGCCCTTCGAGGAGAAGGCCGGCCGCCGGATTCCCGTCATCGCGGGCGGCGGCGTCTTCTCGGGCGGCGACGTGAGGAAGTTCCTGGAGCTCGGCGCCTCGGGCGTGCAGATGGCGACGCGCTTCGTCGCCACCGACGAGTGCGACGCGGCGCCGGCCTTCAAGGAGGCCTTCGTCAACGCGCGCGAGGGCGACCTCGAGATCATCGCGAGCCCGGTGGGCATGCCGGGCCGGGCGATCCACAACGAGTTCCTCGCGAAGGTGGGGCGCGGCGAGCGCAAGCCCTGCGACTGCCCCTATCACTGCATCGTCACCTGCGACGTGGAAAAGGCGCCCTATTGCATTTCCCTGGCCCTGCTCAACGCCCAGCGCGGCAGGCTCGACAAGGGCTTTGCCTTCGCCGGCGCCAACGCGCCGCGCGTCGCGAAGATCGTGCCGGTGCGGGAGCTCATGGACAGCCTCGTCGCGGAATACGAGGCCTCCGGCAGGGAGGAAGAGGCGCCCTGACGGGGGGTCGGGCGGCGCGCCGCGGCCCGGCGGCGCGAGCCCTGGTTAGCGGCCCGCCCGCTCGCCGAAGATCGGCTTGAGCCGCTCGACGGCGGAGCGGAGGGCGGCGCGGGCTTCGGGATCGTCGGCGGCGAGAGTCCGCTCCGCCGCCGCCCAGAGCCCGCGGAGTTCGTCACGGGCGTTGAAGAGGAGGAGACCGAGGTCGGCCCGCGGCCCGCCCCTCCTCGTGAGGCGCGGGTCGGCGCGCAACTTCTCCGAAAGCTCGTCGAACAGGCTCTTCATGGCATGCCCCTCGAACTAGCCCCGCCGCGAGCCCCGGATGTAGCGGTCAAAGGGTATCGACTCCTCGGCCTGCAGGGAGTCGCGGTACTTGGTGCCCGCGACGATCATCTCGGCGAGGGCTTCGGCCTCCTCGAGGGTCGCGGGAGCCGGCAGGAAGAGATCCGGGACGGGGGTGGTCATCACCGCCAGTATACGCCCGGGAGGGCCCTCGTGTTGGGGGAAAAGGCGGTTTTCATCGTTTTTTCGCCGCCGCGGCGGCCGCACCGCTATTGCCGCCGCCGCACCGCTATTGCCGCCGCCGGCGCGAACGCCGCCGGACGGGAGCGCGGCGGGCGCTGCGGCCGGCCCTGCCACCTCAGCTCTCCGAGCCGCGCAGGAAACCGGCGAAACTCCTCCACGCCAGCTCTTCCTCCTC
>DAINBW010000526.1:0-2543 GCA_036732745.1 Spirochaetales bacterium
GGCCGCCGCCCAAGCCGCAGACCTCCTTCGTCGGGCGGGAGCGCGAGGCCGCCGAGTTGGCGGAGATCCTCCGGTCGGGCAGGACGCGGATCCTCACGATCGTCGGCCCCGGCGGGATCGGCAAGACGCGGCTGGCCATCGAGACCGCGGGCGCCCTGGCGCGGGACTTTCCCGACGGCGTCGCCTTCGCCGATCTCGCCGCGGTCAGGAACCCGGAGCTCGCGATGCCCGCCATCGCCGCGGCGCTCGGCGCCGGGGAACCCGTCGTCCCTTCCCTGCGCCTGGAGGACTTCCTGGAAACGACCCTGGCGGGACGGGACACGCTCCTCGTGCTCGACAATTTCGAGCAGCTCCTCGCGGCCGCCCCGCGGATCGCCCGCCTGTCGGCGGCCGCGCCCCGCCTGAGCCTTCTCGTCACGAGCCGCGAACCCCTCCACGTCGCGGCCGAATTCGCGTACCGACTCCCCCCGCTCGGCGCGCCCGAATCGGGCATCGGCAGCGCCGAACGGCGGCTCGGCGGCTACGCGGCGGTCCGGCTCTTCATCGAGCGGGCCGCGGCCGTACGGCCGGGTTTCGCGCTGGACGAAGGCAACGCCGCCACCGTCGCGCGCATCTGTTCGCGGCTCGACGGCCTGCCGCTCGCCATCGAGCTCGCGGCGGCCCACCTTCGTTGTCTCTCCCCCGAAGAGCTGCTCGAGCGGCTCCGCGACCATCGGCTCATCCTCGCGGACGGCGCCCGCGACCTGCCCGAACGGCAGCGGACCCTCCGGAACGCGATCGACTGGAGTTTCGGCCTGCTCGGCGAGGCGGAGCGCTGGCTCTTCACCCGCCTGGCGGTCTTCGCCGGCGGCTTTTCGCTCGCCGCCGCCGAGGAGACGCTCGGCCCGATCCCCGGCGACGCCCGTCCTTCCACGCTCGGGCTCATCGAGGCGCTCGTCGACAAGAGCCTCCTCGCCGTCCAGGAGTCCAGGGGACCGGCCCGCTTCGCCATGCTGGAAACCATCCGGGAATACGCCCTCGCGCGGCTCGAGGAGCTGGGCGCGCGGAGGGAAACCGAGGCGCGGCACGCCGCCCGCTACCTCGCCCTGGCCGAGGCGGCCGAACGGGATTTCCGCGGTCCCGCGGAGCAGGGCCGCATCCTCGAGCTCGGCCTCGAACACGCGAACCTCCGCGCGGCGCTGGCGTTCTACGTCGGCCACGGCAGGGCCCGCGAGGCGCTGCGCCTGGGAGCCGCCCTCCATTGGTTCTGGTACCGGACGGGCCGGTTCGCCGAAGGCCGCGCCGCGCTCGGCGAGGCACTGTCGCTCGAGACGCCGGCCGACGCGACCCGCGAACGGGCGCGCGCCCTGAGCGCGGCCGGCTGGCTCTCCTTCGTGCGGGGGGACTGGCAATGCTCGAAGGCCCTTCTCGAGGAAAGCCTGGCGGGCTTCCGGGCCGTCGGCGACCGCGACGGCGAAGGCACGGCGCTCTCCTTCCTCGGCGTGGTGGAGCGCTGGCTCGGCGAGTCGGCCACCGGCATCGCGCACTGCCTCGAGGGCGTGGCCGTCGCCCGCGGCCGCGGCGATCCCGGCCGGCTCGCCATCGCCCTGATCTGGGCCTACGCGACGACCGGCGGCAAGCGCGTCGACGGCTCGGAGCGCGAGGCGCTCGAGGAAGTCGCCATGGTCGGGCGAAAGCGCGGGGACCTCTGGAGCGTCGCCCACGCCCTCGAGGGACTCGGCGACTTCAACCGGGAGTCCGGCGCCTTCGCCGAGGCGGCCGCCTGCTACGAAGAGGCGCTCGACGCATTCAGCCGGCTCGGCGACGATTGGATGCGGGCCTGGACCCTCGAGGGACAGGGCTTGGCCCTCTGCCTCGCGGGCGACGCCGAGGGCGCCGAACGGCGCCTCGCCGAAAGCCTGCGAACCTTCGCGGCCCTCGGCGACCGCGGCAACGCCGCCCTCGTCATCGGCCGGCTCGGACTGGCGGCCCTCCGCGGCGGGCGGCTCGACCGCGCCGCGCGGCTCCTCGGCGCCTCGCAGGCCCTGCGGAGCGCGGCCGCGTCGAGCCGCGCGGAGGAGGCTGCCGCCATCCGCGACGAGGCGCCCGCGGAACTCGCCCGCGCCGTCGAGGCCTGCCTTGACGCCGAGCCGGCGGAATGGTCGCGCGGCCGGCTCATGGGTTTCGAGGCGGCGATGGCCTTCGCCCTCGCCGGCGGAGCGGGCGGAGCGGGCGACGACGGGTCTTGACGCGCGGGCGCGGCCCGTGCTTCCCTCAACGCCCCATGTACGGCATCGACTTCGGCACCTCCAACACGGTCGTCACGCACCGCGGCCGGGACGGCTCCGCCCGGATCCTCGACCTCGGCGAAGGCGGCGTCATCCCCTCCCTCCTCTACTTCGAACGCGACCGCCGGCCCTCCGTCGGCGCCGAGGCGATCGCCGACTACGGCGAGGCGCTCCTTCGGAGCCGCGGCTCGGCCAATCTCCTGTCGCGTTTCCGGTTTTTCCAGGCCCTCAAGCTCGCCCTCAAGGACGGGCACTTCGAAGGCACGCGGATCTTCG
>DAINBW010000527.1:0-2538 GCA_036732745.1 Spirochaetales bacterium
ACTAGAGTATACACCGCTCCGGCCCGCGCCGCTAATTTTAGCCGCGGGAAGGTTTAACTATCGACTGATGAGCGGGCGTTCACCTTTCCGCCATTTGATAATTGACACAAACAAGTATAGTGTCTACATTAAACACAGGCCCCAGCAACGTCGTGGATACCTGCCGCAACCGGCACCCGACGCCCCGTGTCGAAAGGGGTTAAGGAGTATCCTTCCGTGTATGACCCAATTGAATTCACGATTCCCGAGATAATAGAGAAAAGCTCCGCCCGCTATGCGGAGCGTCCCGCCCTGGCGATGATCGGCGAGCCACCCCTGCATTTCTCCGACATCGAGCCCCGCAGCCGGCGCATTGCCGCCTACCTCGGCTACCTCGGCATCCACAAGGGCGACAAGGTCGCGCTTCTTTCCGAGAACCGTCCGGAATGGGGCATCACCTATTTCGGCATCTCGCGCTCCGGCGCCGTCGCCGTGCCCATCCTGACCGACTTCATGCCTGAGCAGATCGGCAACATTCTCGCGCATTCCGAGGCCAAGGCGGTCTTCGTCTCCAAGCGCTTCCTCCCCAAGGTGGAAAAAGAGGGCGAGCGCCGGCTGATCCTCTCGGTCGAGGACCTGACGGTCATTGCCGGGCCGAAGGGCGCCAAGGGGCCCTCCCCCGCCGAGATCGACGCCGCGGCCGCCGCCTTCTCGCCCCCGCGCATCGCGGGCGACGACCTGGCCACGATCATCTACA
Source organism: Spirochaetales bacterium (assembly GCA_036732745.1). GTDB lineage: Bacteria > Spirochaetota > Spirochaetia > Treponematales > Rectinemataceae > JAEUJG01. The sequence goes on from DAINBW010000527.1 coordinate 737, forward strand.
CCTCCGGCACGACGGGCCTCTCCAAGGGCGTCATGCTGACGCACAAGAACCTCGTCTGGGACGCCAAGGGTTGCTGCTCGATCATCGTGCTCAACCGGCGCGACCGGCTCCTTTCCATCCTGCCCCTCGCCCATACCTACGAATTCACGCTCGGGCTCATCCTCCCCCTCCTGCAGGGTTCGGCGGTCTACTATCTCGACCGGCCGCCCTCGGCGACGGCCCTCCTGCCCGCGCTCAAGTCGATCCGGCCGACGATCATGCTCACGGTCCCCCTTGTCATCGACAAGATCTACCGCACGAGCGTCCTGCCGGCCCTGGAGAAGATCAGCCTCTACAAGAGTCCCCTCTTCCGCCCCCTCCTCGAGCGGATCGCGGGGAAAAAGCTCTACAAGACCTTCGGCGGGAAGCTCCGCTTCTTCGGCGTCGGCGGCGCGCCGCTTGCCGCCGACGTCGAGGCCTTTCTCATCGCGGGACGATTCCCCTACGCGATCGGCTACGGCCTCACGGAGACCTCGCCGATGGCCGCCGGCTTCCATCCCTACAAGGGCGCGCCGCGCTCGACCGGACCCGCGATGCGCGGCGTCGAGGTTCGGGTCGCCGATCCGCGCCCCGACACGCACGAGGGCGAGATCCAGATCCGAGGCCCCAATGTCACGAAGGGCTACTACCTCGATCCGGCGCGCACCGCGGAGGCCTTCACGCCCGACGGCTTCTTCAAGACCGGCGACCTCGGCTACATCGACGACAAGGGCCGGATCTTCATCCGCGGCCGCTCCAAGACGATGATCCTCGGCGCTTCCGGCGAGAACATCTACCCCGAGGAGGTCGAAGCGGTGCTCAACCGCTCGCCCTACGTCCAGGAATCCCTCGTCTACGGCGACGAATCCGGCATCACCGCCCTCATCCAGCTGAAACCCGAGGTCCTCCAGGAGCTCGCGGCCCGCGTCAAGGACGGCGTCGAAGGCGCGGAGCTCGCGGCCAGCCACCTCGGCCACGCGGCCGGCGAGGCCTTCCAGAGCGCCGAGCACGCCGCCGCCCAGCTCCTCGAGCGCATCAAGAAAGAGGCGAACGCCAAGCTCGCGTCCTTCTCGCGCATCGGAACCGTGGAACACCACGCCGAACCCTTCGAGAAGACGCCGACCCAGAAGATCAAGCGCTTCCTCTACCCGAGGAAAAAAGACAACTAGGCGCCGGCAGGCTTGCCCGGCACGACCCCGAAGCGCTACGATCGCCTCGGGGTCTTTTTTTGCCCCGGAAACCTGCCGACGCGCAACCGCGCGCGCCGATTCCGCGTCTATCCGTCTTGAGGTTCAGCATGAGCACACACCGCTACGATTACGACCAAGACACGCTCGCTTCCATTCCGGTCTTCGGCGCCGAGGCCTTCGGCGACCTGCCCGCCCTGGCCATGGTCGGCGGCCAGGCCCTCTCCTACCGCGACCTCGAGCGGCTCACGCGCCGCCTGGCGGCGCGGCTCGCCGGGCTCGGCGTCCGGAAGGGCGACCGCGTCGCCCTCCTCTCCGAGAACCGGCCCGAATGGGGCGTCGCCTCCCTCGGCATCGCCCGCTCGGGCGCCGTCGCCGTGCCCATCCTGGCGGACTTCCCCGCGGAACAGGTGGCCAACATCCTGGAGCACTCGGGCGCGACCGTCTTCATCGTCTCCGCCCGCCAGCGCAAAAAGCTTGAAGGCAGGCCCCTGCCCGTCATCGTCCCGATCGAGGAGCTTTCGGCGCCGGAGGCCGGCGCCGGGCTCGAGGCGGCCGCGGCGGCCTTCGTCGCCCCCGCCGTCGCGTCCACGGACC
>DAINBW010000528.1:0-2525 GCA_036732745.1 Spirochaetales bacterium
GCCCTGCATGTCCCTGCCGTTGCCGGAGAGCGGGCCGTCCGTGCGGAGGCGCACGCGGACGCCGGCCTCCCGCATTGCGAGCGCGGGCGCGTCGGGGCGGCCGCCCTTCGCGTTCGAGGCGGGGCAGTGGGCTACGGCGACGCCGCGCTCGCCCAGGAGCCGGGCGTCGTCCCCGTCGACGTAGATCGCGTGGACGGCGAGGAGGCCGGGCCAGAGGAGGCCGATCGAATCGAGGTAGCGCGCGACCGAGCCGTGGGAGGCCTTGAAGCGCTCCGCCTCGTCGGCCATCTCCGCGAAGTGCAGCATGAGGGGGCCGCCGAGCCGCTCCGCCTCGCGGCGAAGGAGGACGAGGCGTTCCGCGTCGACCGTGTAGGTCGCGTGCGGGGCGAAGCAGGGCGTGACGAGCGCCTCGCCCTTCCAGTCCGCGGCGAAGCGGCGCGCCCGCTCGAGGCCGCCGTAGGGCACGTCGGCGTCGGGCGCTGGGAAGTCGACGATCGTCTCGCCGAGGAGGGCGCGGAGGCCCGCCTCCTTGGCCGCGCGCGCGACCTCCTCCTCGAAGTAGTACATGTCGGCGAAGGTCGTGGTGCCCGACTTCGCCATCTCGGCGAGGCAGAAGCGCGAGCCGCGGTACACGAGGTCCGCGTCGACGAGGCGCTTTTCCATCGGGAAGATGTAGCGCGCCAGGCGGTCGCGCACGTCTTCCCCGGCGCCCTTGAAGGCGGCCATCGCGACGTGCGTGTGCGTGTTCACGAAGCCGGGGAGGACGAGCCTTCCCGCTCCCGGGATCCGGCGCCGCGGCTCGTGGGCGCGCGCCGCCGGATCGTCCATGGGGCCGACGCCGACGATGCGGCCGCCCGCCACGGCGACATAGCCGGGTTCGAAGATCCGCCACTCGGGATCGACCGTGACGACGGTCGCCCCCTCGATGAGGATGTCGCAAGTCATGCGTCGCCCTCTCCCGCCGCGGCCGAGGCGGCCGCCGCGCGGTCGGCCTGGGCGAACAAGGCGCGCTTGCGCGCCGCCTCGCGCCGGTCGCGGATGAGGGTGACGACGATGAAGCCGAGGATGGTCACCGCGTAGGGAAGAGCCTGGATGAGCTCGGGCGGAAGGCCGACGTTCTGGAGGAAGGTCGCGAGAGCGTCCGTCAGGCCGAAGATCAGGGCCGCGAAGATGGAGCCGACGGCCGTGCCGCCGGCGACCACCTGCGCCGCGTTGGCGACGTAGCCGCGGCCCGCGGCGATGCCGGAGGTGAAGTTCGAGGTGTAGCCCATGGAGAGGAAGCAGCCGGCCAGGCCCGCGAGGACGCCGGAGAGGGTGAGCGCGAAGAACTTGACGCGGTCCGGCGAGAGGCCCGCGGAGCGCGCGGCCTCGAGGTTCTCGCCGGTGGCCCGGATCCGCCGGCCGATCGTGAGCTTGTTGAGGACGACGTGGACGACGACGACGGCGACGATGGCGAGATAGACGACGATGTTCTGCCCCGAGACCACGCTGCCGAGCCAGGGAATGTCGGAGAGGTAGGGGATCTTGAGGAAGGGCAGGGTCTTGCTCGCGAGGCTGGAGGAGATGCCCTTGTCGCCCGTGAGGGAGAAGAGGACGAAGACCGTGCCGCCGTGGGCGACGAGGTTGAGCGCGACGCCGCAGAGCACGGCGTTGGCGTCCAGCTTGATCGCGAAAGCCCAGAGGATCCAGCAGACGGCGACCGCCGCGAGGATGCCGCAGAGGAGGCCGAACCAGGCGGAGCCCGTCGCCGCGCTCGCGATGACGCCGACGAGGGCGGCCCAGAGCATGGCGCCCTCGAGCGCCATGTTGCTGATGCCCGCCTGCTCGGTGACGACCGCGCCGAGGGTGACGAGGAGGATGGGGGCGGTGGAGCGGAGCACGATGAACCAGTAGTTCGAGGAGCCGAAGACGTGGACGATGAAGTCGATCATGACGCGGTACCTCCGGCGCTTCCGGCGGCGGCGGCCGGTCCGAGGCCCGACGCGAGCGCGGCTTTCTTGAGGCGTCGCGCCTTGAAGTAGTTGACGATCTTGTCCGAGGCGAGGATCAGGATGATGAGGCCCTGGAGGAGCGTGATGAACTCGAAGGCGACGTCGCCGCGCCGCGACATGAAATCCGCGCCCACCCGGAGGTAGGCGAGGAAGAGCGCGGAGAGCGGCACGTACTTGGGGTTCTTTCTCGCGAGCATGGCGACGATGACGCCGTCCCAGGCGTAGGAGGGGTTCATCTGCCAGATGAAGGCCTTGTAGAGGCCCGCCATCTCCACCGCGCCGCCGACGCCGCCGATGAAGCCGGAGACGAAATGCGAGTAGAGGGCGACGGTCGGAACCGAGATGCCGGCGTAGGCGGCGAACTTCGGGTTGGCGCCGATCATCCGGATCTCGTAGCCCCACTTGGTGCGGTAGATGAAGAGCGAGACCAGTATGACGAAGGCCGCGGCGACGATGAAGCCCCAGTGGAGCTGGGTGTTTTCGACGAGCTTCGGGAGGGCGAAGCTTTTCTTGAAGGGCATCGAGGCGAGGATG
>DAINBW010000529.1:0-2522 GCA_036732745.1 Spirochaetales bacterium
CGTGGAGCGCCGCGGCGCGAGCCTCGAGCTGGTCGTCAAGACGCCGCCCATGGGAATCGCCTTCAATCTCGGCTTCCGCAAGTCTCCGCGCCTCGTTCTGGGCATTCCCCGGGGCGTCGAGCTGGCCCTCGGCTCGAGCTCCGGCGACATCCGCCTTTCGGGGCACGAGGCCGCGCGCATCGGCGTGTCGGCGAGCTCCGGCGACATCGAGATCAGCGACTGCGCCGGCCCCGTGAGCGTGGAGACGAGCTCGGGCGACATCGAGCTGGCCCGGATCCGCGGAAACGTCGAGACCCGGTCGAGCTCGGGCGACGTCGAGATCGAGGCCGCGCAGGGCGCCAAAAAAATCACCACGACCTCGGGCGGCGTCAGCGTCGCCGATTCCAAGGGCGACGCCGAGATCACCGCCAACTCGGGCGATCTCCGGCTCACGGGCATGGAGGGCCGGCTCAGGCTTCGCACGAGCTCCGGCACGATCACGCTGGAGCGCGTGATCGGCGCGATGGCCGCGGAGACCTCCTCCGGCGAGATCGAGGGTCGGTCGATCAAGCTCACGGGCGATTCGAGCTTCACGACGAGTTCGGGCGACGTGGCCCTGGAATTCGCCAACCGCCGGGGCGAGCTCCGCTACGAGCTCGAGGCTTCCGCCGGCGACCTCGAGGCCGAGGGCTCGCGGGGCGATCACCGCCTCCGCGTCGGCTCGGGCGGGATACTCGTGACCGGACGGTCGAGTTCCGGCAGCCAGCGCTACGCGGCGTACTAGAGGCGGACTTAGCGGGAACTAGAGGGATTCGACGAAGGGCAGGAGCTTGCGGTCGGAGTCGGCGAGGTCGAGCTCGCCGATCTCCGCGGGCTTGAGCCAGCGGCACTCGAGGTGCTCGCGGAGTTCGAGGCGCTCGCCGGCCGGCAGGTCGGCGAGCCAGGCGACGAGGGCGCGGTCCTTGCCCTTGTGCATGAAGCTCGTCTCGCCGAGGCGGCGAAGGGCGGAAATGGAAGCGCCGAACTCCTCGAGGAATTCGCGTTCGAGGGCGGCCGCCTCGCCCTCCCCCTCCTCGACCTTGCCGCCGGGGAATTCCCAGAGGCCGCCCAAGGGGCCGGTCCGGTCGCGCCGCGCCACGAGGACGAGCCCCTCGCGCAGGATGATGGCCGCGACCGATACGCCCATGGCTAGAGGAAGAGCACCACGGGGAAGAGGAAATGGACGAGGCCGGCGAGGACGCCGGCGATGCCCACGACCGCCTTTTTCTCGAGAAGGAGCCGCTCGATCTTGCCCGGGCCGCGCGCGGCGGGATTCCCGGTGGCCTCGGTGGCGGCCGCGGCACCGTCCGCGGCCTTGGCCTTCGCCTTGGGGGCGGGGTCGGCCCCGGAGGGGGCGCCGAAGGGATGGTCGCCGCTCGGCTCGCGATAGAGTTCGAGGAGGAGGGTGGCGCCGACGGCCAGGCCGGCGACGGCGGGCACGAAATCGCCGACGACGGGGATGTCGCCCCGGACGACGGCGAGGAGCTTGAAGGCGCCGGTGACGATGGTCAGGATTCCGATGACGAGCCGAACGGTCGGATCGCGGAGGAAGGCGCGCAGGCCGTCGATCGCGGGGCTCGAGCGATGCGCCGCGTCGATGGCCAGGGCGTAGCCGCCGACGACGTTGAGGAGAATGGACAGGAAGTAAAACTGTATCATTCGGACTCCGGAAGGGCCCCGCTCGCGGAGCTCGGTCTACAGTATAGGAAAGGTCCCGAGGGGGTCAAGGAGCCGCGCCCGTGTCACTTGACGGGAACCGGGAACTCGAGCGTTCCACCGCCCGTCGCGAGCTCGAGGAGGACGCTTTTCGGCTTGGCCGAAGCGGAGTCGAGGGCCAGGCGATACTCGGCGCCTTCCTCCCCGCCGAGCGGAAACTCGAAGGCCTTGCCCTCCCCGCCCGCGACGCGGGCGAGGACCCGGAGCATCGCACCGGGAGCGGCGTCCCCGCCGCCCTCGCGCCTTATGACAATGAGGATCCGCCCCTCGAAATAGAGCGCGTCCGCGGCGAAGCGGGCGCCGCCCAGGCTGCCGCCGCCCCGGGAGCCACCCTCGAAAAGGGGCATGACGAGGAAGGCGAGCGCGAGCGCCACGATGGTGATGAAAAGCAGTCCCGAGGCGCGGGTGGCGAAGAGCGCCTTGAGAAAGCCGGGCCTTTTTGCGCCGTAGCGCGAGACGAGCCAGCGCACTTCCGGATCGGCGCGCTCGAGGCGCCGGGCGCGGGAGTAGCGGAGACCGACGGAGTCGGCCTCTCGCCGCGGCGGGGGGCTCCCGGCCGGGGTTTCCTTGTTCGAATCGCTCATCGCGAGGCCTCCTCAAGCAGCAGGGCGATCTCCTCGACGAGGGCGCCCGCCTCGTACCAGCCGCGGCGCGCGCGGGCGCGCCTGCCGGCCAGGGAGTGCGCCAGCACGGCCGCCTCGGCCGCCCGGAAGGCCGCTTCGAACCCGTCCGAGGCGGTCGGCGCCGGATCCGGCGCGCGGGGCACGGCGAGGTTGCCCCGGGGGGCT
>DAINBW010000530.1:0-2520 GCA_036732745.1 Spirochaetales bacterium
TCCTTCGCGCGCGTCCTCGCGCACGATCCGGCGGTCATCATCCTCGACGAGGCGACGAGCTCCGTGGACACGGAGACGGAACGCATGATCCAGCGCGGCCTCGAGGGCCTCCTCAAGGACCGCACGAGCCTCGTCATCGCGCACCGCCTTTCCACCATCAAGCACGCCGACCGCATCGTCGTCCTTGCGGGCGGCCGGGTCGCGGAGGAGGGCCGGCACGAGGAGCTCCTGGAGCGCCGCGGACTCTACTGGAACCTCTATCGCCTCCAGTACGGCGGCGAGGTCGAACCCTCGGAGGCCTGAGGGCCGGCAAGCGCGCGGGGATCCCCGTCGGGCTAGAGGAGGGTGAAGCCGGCCGCCGCGACCGCCTTCGCGTCGGCCGCCGGATCCAGGCCGGGCGTCGTGAGGAGGCCTCCCGTGATGGCCCCCGTCGCCGCGGCGGCCATCAGCCGCCCCTCCACCGGGCGGAGCGCGGCGCGGCCGGCGGCCAGCCGGATCTCCGCCCGCGGATTCGCGATCCGCGTCACGACCGCCGCGAGGAGGACCTCCTCCGGCTCGAGGGGCGCGGCGTCCCCGAGGGGCGTGCCGGGTATGGGCACGAGCAGGTTGAGCGGTATCGAATCGGCGCCGAGAGCGCGGAGCTCGACCGCGAGTTCGATCCGCTGGAGCCGCGTCTCGCCGAGCCCGAGTATCCCCCCCGAGCAGAGCTCGAGTCCCGCGGCCTTGGCCGCCCTGGCCGCCGCGCGCTTTTCCTCCATCGTGTGGGTCGTGCAGACCCGGTGAAAGAAGGAAGGCGCCGTCTCGATGTTGCAGTGGTAGCGCGTAACCCCGGCCTCCGCCAAGGCCCCGAAGGCCTCCGCGCCGAGCAGGCCGAGCGAGGCGCAGAGGCGCATCGGCCTCCCCGCCGGTCCGGCTCGCCCGTGGAGGCGGCGGTAGACGCCCAGGGCCGCGGCGAGTTCGGCCGCGGAAAGGCGCCGCCCGCTCGCGACGAGGGAAAAGCGCCGCGCGCCGGCCGACGCGGCCTCCGCCATCGCGGCCTCGGCCTCGCCGGCCCCGACGAGGGGACGCGCCGCGGCTTCCGGGAACCAGCGCGCCGACTGCGCGCACCAGGCGCAGTCCTCCGGGCAGCCGGAGGAGCGCGCGTTCATGATCGCGCAAAGTTCGAAGCCGTCGCCGAAACGGCGGAAGCGGAGCGCCGCCGCCAGCTCTTCAAGCTCGCGCAACGCGTAATCGCGCGTCATGCGCTCGAGATCTTCGATTCCGGGCGCTCGTCCGGGATCCTCCGCCGCTTCCAGGGCGGCCTTGAGGCGCTTGTCCATGCGGACTCCTTAGCGGAAAACAACGGTGGCCGCGGCCGCCGCCGCGGCGGCGAGGCAGAGGGCCAGGTCGCGCCCGCGGAAGGGATGGGACGCGACGCTCCTCGAGGGCGAGTAGCCGCGCGCCTCCAGCGCCTCGGCGGTCGCCAGGGCGCCGCGGACGCTCGAGGCCAGGAAGGACTCGAGAAGGGCGAGGGCGGCGCGGAAACGCGGGCGCCGTCCGCGCCGTCCGCCGTAGCCGCGGGCCAGGGCGGCCTCCCGCGCGCGCCCGTAGGCGTCGAAGCAGCGGGGAATGAAGCCCACCGCCAGGCTCAGGTAGAGGCCGGGATCGATGTCGCCGCGGCGCGTCAGGCGCCGCGCGACGGCGGTGGCCGAGGCGGAGAGCTCCTCGGCGCTGGTGGACCGGAAGAAGGCCTCGGCGCAGGCGAAGACGACGACGAGGCGCGCGACGTAGAGGGCAGCCGCCGGCAGCTCGCCGAGGCGGACGACGGGCGCGCCCCAGGGATCGACGACGCGGAAGACCGCGACGAACAAGGCGAGGGGGAGGAGGAAGCGCGCGTCGCGGAGGAGCGCGGCGCCGCCCTCGCGGAGGTTGGGCGAAAAGGCGCCGGCGGCGGCCAGGGCCGCGGCGCCGGCGAGGGCCGGGGCGGCGAGCCACGGCGCGCTGGCCACGCCCGCCGCCACGGACAGCGCGAGGAGGGCGGCGAGCTTGGCCAGGGGATGGAAGCGCCTGGCGGGGTAGTCGCCCCACTCGAAGCGGAAGGGACCTAGCGCAGCCACGTGAGCTCCGCCAGCCCGGCGCCGGAGCGGAAGGGATCCATGAGGCCCAACGCCTCGTAGCGTCCGCGCCCGAGCCCGCCTGGCGCGCCGTCGTAGACGACGCGGCCGGAATCCATCACGGCCAGCCTTGTCGCGTGGGCCAGGACCTTTTCGAGTTCGTGCGTCACGACGACGATGGTCCGGCCGCCCTCGTGGAGGGCGGTCACGACCGCGAGGACGCTGCGGATCGCCGGGAGGTCGAGGTTGGCGAAGGGTTCGTCGAGGAGAACGCAGGCGGGCCGGAGCGCGAGGACGCCGGCGATCGCGAGGCGGCGGCGCTCGCCCCCGGAGAGGCTGTCGGGTCGTCGCCCCTCCAGGCCGCCGAGGCCGACCGCGGCCAGCGCCTCGCGGGCGCGCGCCTCGATCTCGGAACGCGGAAGGCCCA
>DAINBW010000531.1:0-2516 GCA_036732745.1 Spirochaetales bacterium
CCTCGGGCGAATCGTAGCCGAGAATGCGCGCCAGGGAGGGATTGGCGCGCAGGAGGCGACCGTCGTAGCCGGTGCGGAAGATGCCCTCCAGGGCGTTCTCGAAGATGCCGCGGTACTTTTCCTCGCTCTCGCGCAGGCCCGCCAGGGTGGATTCGATCCGGTCGCTCATGAAGTTGAAGGAAGCGGCCAGGCTGCCGATCTCGTCGCGCGAGGAGACCGTTGCCCGCACGCCCGCCTCGCCGCGCGCGAGGGCCTCGGCGGCCAGCGTGACCTTGCGCAAGGGGCCGGTCAGGCCCCGCGCCAGGCCGATCCCGACGAGGCCGACGGCGGCGGCCATGGCCAGGCCCGCGAACACCATCGTGGCGACGAGGCGCGCGTTGCCCTTCCTGAGGGCGCCGCGGTAGAGATCGAGTTCGTCCTCGTAGACGCTGGAGCCGATCACCCAATCCCAGGGAGCGAAGTACGCGAGCCTCGCGACCTTCCAGCGGGGCGAAACGTCGCCGGGATTGAGCCAGCGGTACCGGATCGTCGTCATGGCCCCGGGCGCCAGCGCGAGGGCGGTCTCGACGATCTCCCTGGTCACGAAACGTCCGTCGGGATCGCGGATGTCCCAGAGATTCTCGCCGTCGCGCGCCCCGCCCTGGGAAATGACATAGGCGCCGCGGTCGGCGCCGGTGCCGCTGATGACGAACACGTAGCCCGTCTTGCCGAGGCTGAGGCCGATGATGGCGGCCCGGATCCTGGCCTCGGCGCTTTTCTGGCTGATGCCGACGTAGAGCATGCCGGATACGCGGCCGTCCGGGCCGCGGATGGGTTCGTAGGCGGTGAGATACCAGTCGTTCACCACGTAGGCGCGGCCGCGGTACTCCCTGCCGGCGAGGACCGCGGCTATGACGGGATTCGGCGTGCCGTCGGCCGAGCGGGCGGGGATGTAGGTGCCGACGGCGCGACGTCCCTCCGCGCTGCGCACCGTCGTCGCGACGCGCAACATGTCGCCTTCCTCGTTGGCGCGCTGGAATATCGTCGCCGTCGCGCCGAGGAGTTCGGTGGCCTCGTCCACGACGGGGTACGGGGTCTCGAAACCGTCGGCCCCCGCCGGCTCGACGGCGGAGGCGCCGGCCCCGAGGAGGACGCGAGGCAGGACGAACTCCCGCGACGCCCCCGTGAACTGGTCCCGGGCCTTCCAGGTCCGGAAACCGGGCGCCGGGCGAAGCCCGCCGGCCCGCTCGAAGAGGCGGCGCGTGACGGCGAGGCTCGCCGCCACGAACTCGCCCACGGCGGCGTCCTCGGCGCGCACGAGATTGTAGGCGCTGGTCGTCACGTGGTAGAGGTCCTCGTCCACGAGCTGGTCCACCTCGCGGAGGGCGAGGTCGTTGAAGTCGGCGCTCAGCGCCGCGGCCAGGGCGATCAGCGCGAGGGCCGACGCGAGGCTGCTGCCGGCCGCGAGCAGCGAGACCTTGAGACCGAGCCGACGGGAGGGAGCGAAGGGACGCAATCTCTGCACCTCCGAGAACCGGCCCCAGCCGGAGCCTGACCGCCTTGGGAGCCGCCATTAACTCTAGGCCACCGGGCGGCCGGACGCAAGGCAAGGCGCGCCCGAGCCCTTGATCAAGCGGCCCCGCCCACCTACCATGGACGCATGGCACCGACACGCCCCCGTGACTTCCGAATCCAGGTTTCGCTCATCCTCGTGGCCTCAGTGGTCCTGAGCCTCGCCGTCGACTTTGCCGCCACGGCCATCGTCCTCGGCATCCTGATGGGACCGGCCTTCGGGAGGACGGGCTTCGCCGTCCTCCCCCTCATCGTCGGGATCGGCGCAGTCCTGGCCCTGGTCATGGCCGCCGCCCTCGCGGCCTTCCACGCGCCCCTCGCGCGCACGGTGCGCGCCCTCGAGGAGGGGAAGGCGATAGGCGACGCCGAGCGCGACGAGGCCAGGCGCCGCCTGACGCGCACGCCCCGCGCCATCCTCGCCCTCACGATCGCCGGCTACCTCGCCGGCTTCATCGGCACCGTCCTCTTGAACCGCGAGGAGGCAAGCTGGTTCCTGAGCGTCGACTTTTTCGTGAAGCTGGTCTACTACTCCTCGATGGCCGCGATGGTCGCCTTCGCGCAAATCGCCTTCGTCGGCAGGGTGCTCCAGCGCCCCCGGGCCCTCCTCCGCCTCTACGACATGGGCGAGCTCGGCGGGAAGCGCGATTTTTCCCTGCGCCTCCAGTCGAACATCATCGGCGCCGCCATCGTCGTCTTCGCGATCGCCCACATGATCCAGGCGGGCGGCCTCGTCGCGCAGTGGCTCGGCGCGGGCGACGAGATTCTGGCCATCGCGGCGGAGCGTAACCTTCCGGCCGCGGAGGCGAAGGAGGCGGTGCTGGCGCGGATGCGCGGGGACAGCGGCCTCGCTCCGGATGCCGCCATCGTCCTGCCGGCCGACTTGGGCGCGGCGGCGGGCGGACGCGCGACCCTGGCCCTCCTCGCCTCGGGCCTCGTCGCGGCGCTGGCCGCCTCCCTGGCCCTCT
>DAINBW010000532.1:0-2514 GCA_036732745.1 Spirochaetales bacterium
GGCGCGGGCCCGGCGAGGTATTCATTCCCTCCACTATCCTCCCGAGGCCGGGGCGGCCGCCACGCCCGCGGTCTCACCCGCCGCCACGCCCGCGCTCGCACCCGCCGCCACGCCCGCCGACCGCAGCGGCCGCCGCCTAGGCCGCCGCCCGGGACCGCCGCGCGCGACAACCCACAATAATAAAAAGAACGGGGCCGGCGAAAGCCGGCCCCGAATCCATGCGTTGAAGCGGAAAGACTACCAGCGGTAGTGGGCGAACGCCTTGTTCGCTTCAGCCATCTTGTGGGTGTCTTCCTTCTTCTTGACCGCGGTGCCGGTGCCGTTAAAGGCGTCGACGAGCTCGTCGGCGAGCTTGTCGGCCATGGCCTTGCCGGAGCGGTTGCGGGCGGCGGCGATGAGCCAGCGCATGGCAAGCGCCTCGCGGCGGGTGTCGCGGATCTCGATCGGCACCTGGTAGGTCGCGCCGCCGACGCGGCGGGACTTGACCTCGACGACGGGCTTCGCGTTCTCGAGCGCCTTGTTGAAGACATCGAGAGCCGGCACGCCGGTCTTCTTCTGCATGAGGTCCATCGCGTCATACATGATGCCGGAGCAAATGGACTTCTTGCCCTGCCACATCATGCGGCAGACGAACTTGGTGACGATGACGCTGTTGTACTTGGTGTCGGGCAAATGGCCCCGATCGATGGTCTTCTTCTTGCGGCCCATGTCCTACCCCCTTACGCCTTCGGCCGCTTGGCGCCGTACTTGGAACGGGCCTTCTTGCGGTCTTCCACGCCGAGGGTATCCTTGGCGCCGCGGATGATGTGGTAGCGAACGCCCGGGAGGTCCTTGACGCGGCCTCCGCGGATGAGCACGACCGAGTGCTCCTGGAGGTTGTGGCCGACACCCGGGATGTAGGCGGTAACCTCGATGCCGTTGGTGAGGCGGACACGCGCGACCTTGCGGAGCGCGGAGTTCGGCTTCTTCGGCGTGACGGTCATGACGCGCGTGCAAACGCCGCGCCTCTGCGGACACTCTTCGAGCGCCGGGGCCTTGGTCCGCCAGACGTTGTTCTTGCGGCCAAGGCGAATGAGCTGGTTGATCGTCGGCATGTATGCTCTCGACTCCCTTTGTAGGACCGGGCTTCAGCATAGCCCGGCGTAATGTGATGGTACGCGCGTTCTTCGATTGAATCCCGATGCCGGGGCCGTGAACCCGGACCGAGACCGTAACTCTACAATTGTCCGCCCTTGCTCGTCAAGTGCTCGCCCGGGCGACGAAACTGCCGCCGACCGGCGTGGATCCCTCCGGGAGGAGGCCGGAGAAGCTGCCCTCCAGGCGGTCGCCGTTCGCGCGGATCGTCGCCTTGAAGCCCTTCGCGGGGAATGCGTACTCGTTGACGAAGTCGCCGGAAACCAGGCGGTAGGAGCCGGAAATCTCCTCGTCCGCGTAGTCGGTCTTGGAGGGATCGTAGCCGCGGATCTCGAGGACGATGTCGGAGGCGAGGACCTCCCCCTTCGGCCCCATGGCGCCCGCGATGCGCAGGACCGCGGGAGAACTTGCGTCGGCCGTGGCCGCCACTTCGCCCTGGGCGCCGGCGCCGTGGGTGAAGGTCAGCTCCTGGCCGTTGACCTGGAGGCTGATCATCGGGGTGGCGGGAGTGGCGGAGGCCGTTTTCGAGGCCTGGCCGCAGGACAAAATCGCAAAGGAAGCAAACAAAGCGCAAAGAATAGCGAGTCTTTTCATGAAAGATCCTTGATTTAGAGGTATTGGATATTCGTATGGAACAACGGGGATTGTCAAGATTCCCGGGGAATTCGCTCGCCTTTTCTTGCGCGGCGCCGTGAAAAAGTCGGCCAAAAAAAGGCGGAGACCCCGAAGGGTCTCCGCCGCGACGCGATGGATGGAGGCGCCGCGCGGCAAGCGGGGCGCCGGAGCCTCAGTCCTCGTCGTCCTCCGGGGAGACGGCGGTGAAGCCCTCGTCGTTCTCGAAGACGGAGTCCTCCTCGAAGTTCGCGCCCTCGGCGCGGTCCTCGAGGGCCGCGATGGGCTGGAGCTCCTTCTCGCGCTTGCGGCGCTCGAGGATCTCGTTGACGAAGGTGTCGAGGTCGTCGTTCTCCTGGTCGTAGAGCTTGATGTTGCGGTACTGGCGCATGCCCGTGCCGGCCGGGATGAGGTGGCCGATGATGACGTTCTCCTTGAGGCCGCGGAGGGCGTCCGTCGCGCCGGCGATGGCGGCGTCGGTGAGGACGCGCGTGGTCTCCTGGAAGGAGGCCGCGGCGAAGAAGGAGTCGATCTTGAGCGAGGCGCGCGTGATGCCGAGGAGGACGGGGCGCGCGACGGCGGGCTGGCCGCCCTCCGCGATGACCCGCTTGTTCTCCTCGTGGAACTTGAACTTGTCGATCTGCTGGCCGTAGATGAACTTGGTGTCGCCGGGGGCCACGATCTCCACCTTCTTCATCATCTGGCGGATGATGACGCCGATGTGCTTGTCGTTGATCGTGACGCCCTGGAGGCGGTAGACCTGCTGGA
>DAINBW010000533.1:0-2504 GCA_036732745.1 Spirochaetales bacterium
CGAGGCCTTCGCCATGAAGCCTTGGCGGAACGCGCAGGGGCGGGGCGGGGCCGAGCTCGTGCTCGGGGTCAAGGGGCGGCGCGCGGCCTACGAGGCGGCGGCGCGGGCCGGCGTGCGAGAACTTCTCCGCGGACTCGAGGCGAACAAGCCCAGGCTCGCGCGCGGCCGCCTCGTCTTCGCCGAGCCGCCGCGGGTGGCCGTCGTGGAGGGCCGCTATGTCGTCAGCGCGCGGCTCCGGGTCGAGGTGGTCGAGGTCCTGTCCTACGGGGTGTATTGAAGGATCGGCCGGCGCGCGTGGTCGCCGGCGCCGGTGCCGGGGTGGCCGGCGCGCGTGGTCGTCGGCGCTCGGGGCGCCCGCCGCCGCCGTGGCCGCCGTCGGCGCTCGTGGCGCCCGCCGCCGCGGTGGGCGCCGACGGCGCGACGGCATGGACGAAAAAAAGACGAGCCTCTCGGGGCTCGTCTTTTTCTTGCGCGAAACCGGCTCAGAGCCGCGTCTTTTCGACCTCGTCGTGCATCTTGTCGAGAATGGCCATGATCTCGTCGGCGACGGCCTGCTTCTTGTCCTCGCGGAGCCGGTGCTCGTGCTTGACCCGCTCGCGGAACTCCTCGCAGTCGACCACGGGGCCGACGTCGAAGATGACCCGGTCCTCGCAGACAAGGTCCTCGTCCATCGCCCCGCTCGTGTTGAGGCGGAGGATGTTGCCGTTCACTGAGACGAGGCAGAATTTGGCGAAGGATTTCACGTAGGAGTCGATTTCGCGGACGCCGCGCTTCGTGCTCGGATCCCAGGGCCGGAAGCGGGTGCCGGCCGGGAAGACGAGGACGAGCCTGCCGCTCTCCTTGAGTTCCCCCAAGGCCTTCATCGCGGCGCGGTTGACCGTCGTGCTCCGCATCATCTCGACGACCAGTTCCTTCGGGTCCTTGAGGTTGCGCTTGATGATCTCGAGGGAGCGGCTCGGATAGATGACGAGGCGGGAATAGGCTTCGGTGAAGGCGAGCACCGCGGGATTGTCCTCGTTGAGCTTGATGCCCGCGATGGCGAGGATGGCGTCGGCTATCTCGGTCCCCTCGGCCCCCGCCTTCCGGAGGAGGTAGTGGAAGACCGGGAGGTCGAAGTTGGAGTAGTGCTCGAGAAGGAGGAGGCAGGGCTCGCCGCGCCGGGCGGCGGCGAGGAGCTCGACCAGGCGCTCAAGATGGCGCACTTCCGAGCCGGGGAGGAGGTTGTCCTCGACAACCTTGTCGATGAAGGGGAGGAGCTCCCGATTGCCGGGCTGGTGGACGTTCTTGTCCGTCACCTGGCCCTGGCCCTTCGACTTGGACATCATCCGCAAGATCTGCTCGCGGTAACGAGCGCTGATTGGTTCCATGCCGGTCTCCTCGAAGGGCGAGTATAGACAGTCGCCTCTGGACTGTCAACGTCGAGGCTCTTTTCCGGCCCGTCAGTAGCCGTCGGACAGGGAGCGGTTGATGTCCTTCTGGTAGAGCTCCTGATAGATGTAGCTGCGGTTCTTGAGCTTCTCCTTGATTTCCTTGGCGAAGGGCATGAAGCGCCAGAAGATCGCCCGGACTTCCTTGTCGAGCTTCTGCGTGCCTTCGCTCTCCTTGGTGATCCAGAGGATGTAGTCCTGGATGAAGTATTCCTTGACGTCGCCCTTGAGTTTCTTGGAGGTGAACCACTGGTAGTAGTTGCCCGTGAGTCCCTCTTCCATCCAGTAGTAGGAGGCTTTTTCCTTCGCGACCTGCCAGCGGAGGTCCGCGACGGCGCAAACGATGGCGTTTTGCAGGCTTTTCGAGTACATCGGCACCGCGACGCGGCCGCGGCTCGTGGCGCGGTTGAAGCGGTCGAAGGGCTCCCAGCAGATGCCGTTGTCCCCGAAGGTGGGCAGGATCACCACGTAGGGCACGATCCGGTTGAGGGTGTTCTTGTAGGGGCGGCAGAAGGCCTCGCAGTCGATGCTCTCGACCCAGGCGAGGAGGCGGATGACGTTCTCGCGGCTGCCGATGTCGCGGATGCCGCCGTGGAAGTACTCCTTGGACAGGATCGGGAAGTGGTTGCCCTGGCGGCCGATGCAGAGCTTGGTCATCTGCCTGACCGTCTCGAACTCCTGCGCCAGGGCCTGGAAGTCGGCCTTGGCGTCCCGTCCGAGACCCTGGAGCTTTTCCGTCGTCGAGGCGAGGTCCTCGCTGGCCTTCTCGAAATCGCCGATGCTCTGCAGGAGCTCCTTGTCCGCGCCGAGCATGCGCTTGAAGATTTCGCTGAATTCCGACATAGCCCGTTTCTGGACGTCCGTGTAGGGGGCGAGGATATGGAGGAGGCCGGGCTGGCTCTCGTGCTTGCAGATCACCTCGACCTTGTCGCGGAGCAGCGATTCGAGGGAGCGGCGCTCCTCGGCCCGGGCCTTCATGATGCCTTCCGAGGCGTCCCGCTTGCCTTGGGCTTTCTGCAACACGGCGGTCATGCGGCTGCGGTCGTCGCCGCGCTGGGGTTTGGCCTCGTCGGTCGC
>DAINBW010000534.1:0-2504 GCA_036732745.1 Spirochaetales bacterium
GGGCGGCAAGGGCAGCGTCGAGGGCAAGGCCGCCGCGCTCCGCGCCGCGGGCGCCTTGGTGGCCGACCGGCCGAGCCGGGTCGGAGAATTGCTGCTCGAGGCCCTCGGGGCCCCGGCCGCGGGAAAGGATCGATAATGCCAGGTACCAAGCTCTCCCTCACGGGGCGGAACGCCGTCCTCCTCGTCCTCGCCTTCGCCCTCTGCGCCTTCCTCGTGGCCGTCCAGCCTCCGGCCTCCCTCGCCGCGACCATCAGGGACGCGGTCGATCCCGGCACCGGCAAGGCGAGCTACGGCGCCGCGGCCCAGGGCGGCGAGGCCGCGATGGCCGCGCTCGGCGTCCTGGCCTTTTGCCTCGTGCTTTGGGTCACGGAAGCCCTGCCCTTCCACATAACGGGCCTCCTTTCCCTCGCCCTCCTCACCCTGCTCAAGGTCGGCAAGTACAAGGACATCATCTCCACCGGCTTCGGCAACGACATCGTGGTCTTCTTCATCGGCGTCCTCGTGCTCGGCGCCTTCATCACGAAGTCGGGCCTCGGCAAGCGCATTTCCACCGTCATCCTGTCCATCACCGGCAACGACACCCGCCTCATCGTCCTCGGCTTCCTCGTGACGGGCACCCTCCTGTCGATGTGGATCACCGACATGGCCGTCGCCGCGATGCTCATGCCCCTGGCCCGCGCCATCCTCCAGGAGGAGGGCGTGCCCCCGATGAAGTCCAACTTCGGCAAGGCCCTCATGATCTCCGTGGCCTGGGGCGCCCTCATCGGCGGCATCGCCACGCCAGCGGGCTGCGGATCGAATCCCATCGCCCTGCAATTCCTCTCCACGATGGCCGGCATCAACCTGTCCTTCCTCGACTGGATGGCCTACGGCGTGCCCGCCTCACTCCTCCTCGTCGCGCCGGCCTGGGGCATCCTTCTTCTCTTCTTCCCGCCGGAAATGAAGAAGCTCAAGGTCTCCAAGGAAGAACTCAAGCGCGAACTCAAGGACATGGCGCCGATGAACCGCGAGGAGCGCATGACGCTCGTCGTGTTCGTCCTCACCGTCCTCGTCTGGGTCTTCACGCCCCTCCTGCAGGGACCCCTGGGCATGGCCATCGAGATTTCCTTCCCGGCGCTCCTCGCCGCCTGCCTCTTCTTCCTGCCCGGCATGAGCCGGACCAAGTGGAAGGAGATAGAGGGCGAGGTAGACTGGGCCGGCATCCTCCTCATCGTCTCCGGCCTCTCCCTCGGCCAGTACCTCTACAAGACGGGCGCGGCGGAGTGGCTCGCGGTGACCCTGCTCGGCCGCGTCGGCGAGGTGCCGCTCTTCATGCAGATCTTCCTCGTGACCCTCGGCGTCTGCCTCCTCAAGGTCGTGTTCTCCTCGAACACGGTGACGGCGACGATCCTCATCCCGCTGATCATCGGCCTCGGCAAGGCCCTGTCGATGGACGTGACCGCGATCACCCTCGCGGCCGGCCTCACCTCGAGCCTGGCCTTCATCCTCGTCACGACGACGCCGACCAACGTGATTCCCTTCAACGCGGGCTATTTCAGCATCAAGGACATGGCCAAGGCGGGGCTCGCGATGACCGTCGTCGCCTCCCTCGTGATCGCCGTCGTCTTCATGGCCGTCGGCGCGCTGCGGGGCGCCTTCTAGGCGGCCCGGTATGGAGCCGGAAACCCTCGCCGGGCTCAACCCCGGCCTCGACCCCTTCGGATCGGCCGACGGCCGCGTGGCGCGATATGCGCGTCCGCTGCGGCTGGAGGGGCTCGAGCCCCTGCTGGCGGCGGCGGAGGTCCTCGTGCCCTCCGGCCTCGAGGCCAACGCCTATGTCGCCTCGAGCCCCGAACTCGAGGCACTGCCCGCGGCGCGGGCCTTCGACGCCCGCCTGGGCTTCGTCGACCTCCAGGTCGGCTGGAACGCGGGGCCCAACTCCACCGTGAACGGGCTCGAGTGGCACAAGTCGGCGGAAATCCTCGTCGCCGTCGGCGACCTGGCGCTCTTCCTCGGGCGCGTGGAGGACCTGGAGCGCGGTCCCGACGGCCTCGGCTACGATTCGCGGCGGCTCGAGTGCCTGGTCCTCCGCCGCGGCGAGGCCCTGGAGCTGAAACCGGGCACGCTCCACCTGGCGCCCTGCAGGCTCTCGGCGGCCGGCTTCAAGAGCCTCGTCGGCCTGCCGAGGGGAACCAACGCGCCCCTCTCCGACGGCGAGCGCGCGGCGGCCGGCGAGGCCGCCCTTCGCGGCGACGAGGAGGCTGCCTTCCTCTTCATGCGGAACAAGTGGCTCCTCGCGCACCCCGAGCGGAAGGCCCTCGTGGAAAAGGGGGCCTTGCCCCGCCTTCGGGGTCCCAACCGTGCGATCCGCTTCGAGTGAGCGGCGGGAGGCGACGGCGCCCACGGCGGCCGGCGCGCCCGGGGCCGGCGGCGCCGCCGCGGGCGCGGGACGGAGCGGCTCCGCGATCGGACTGGAAACCGCTGAGGGCGAGACCGTCCTCCTCTACGAGGGCCGTCCGGTGCTG
>DAINBW010000535.1:0-2493 GCA_036732745.1 Spirochaetales bacterium
GGCCGTCGCGGCCGGCGCGGCCGATCTCCTGGTAGTACTGCTCGAGGCTCTTGGGGAGGTCCGCGTGGATCACGAAGCGCACGTCGGGCTTGTCGATGCCCATCCCGAAGGCGGTGGTCGCCGCGACGACCCGGACGTCGTCGTCGATGAAGGCGTCCTGGTTCCGGGCCCGGGTTTCCGCCGGGAGGCCGGCGTGGTAGGGGAGGGCCGCGACGCCCCGCGCGGAAAGGTGGGCGGCGACCTCCTCGGCCCGGGCGCGGGAAAAGCAATAGACGATGCCGGACTCCTCGGGGCGGGCCGCGACAAAGGCGGCAATCTCCTCGAGGCCGCCGCGGGGCCCCCGGGGCCGCGCCTCCAGGAAGAGCTCCGGCCGGTCGAAGCTCGCCACGACCAGGAGGGGGTCGACGAGCTTGAGGGCGGCCTGGATGTCGGCGCGTACGCGCGGAGTCGCCGTCGCCGTCAGCGCCAGGAAGGGCGCCTCCGGGAAGGCCTCGCGGAGGCCGCCCAGGTAGCGGTATTCGGGCCGGAAGTCGTGGCCCCATTCGGAGATGCAGTGGGCCTCGTCCACCGCGACGAGGCGGACGGGCAGGCCGGCGAGGAGCTCGCGGCCGCGGGGTGAAAGGATGGTCTCCGGGGCGGCGTAGAGGATCTTGGCTTCGCCGGAGCGGAGGGCCGCCGCGCCGGCCCGCCATTCCTCGGGCTGCAGCGTGGAGTTGAGGAGGATGGCCGGCGCCCCGAGCTCGCGGAGGAAGGCGACCTGGTCGCGCATGAGCGAGATGAGGGGCGAGACCACGAGGGCCAGGCCCTCGACGGCGAGGCCCGGGATCTGGTAGCAGAGGGACTTGCCGCCGCCCGTCGGCATGACCGCGAGGACGTCGCGGCCGGCCAGGACGGCCTCGATGACGCCCTCCTGGTTCGGCCGGAATTCGTCGTAGCCGAAGACGCGCTTCAGGATGGCCCGGGGACTTTCACGCATGGGCGGTAGTATACCGGTCCCGGGCCGCTCCGGCCACCGGTCCGGCGGGGCTTCGGTCCGGCGGGGCTTCGGTCCGCCCGGGGTCCGGTCCGCCCGGCCACGTGGCGAGTCCCGCGGAAGGTGCTATACTTGGGAGAGCCGGCGACCAGCCCGGCCGGGAATCCAGCGGAAGGAGCTGCAATGATCGACTTCATCGTAAAGGGAGGCCTCGTCCTCTGGCTCATCATGGCCCTCTCGGCCGTCGGCGTCGCGATCGTCGTGGAGCGGCTCCTCTATCTCCGGCGCATCCGCGTCGACGAGGAGAAGCTCTTCCTCCGGATCAAGACCTCCCTCGAGAAGGGGCATTTCGACGAGGCCCTCGCCATCTGCGACCAGAACGTCTCCCCTCTCTCCGGCCTCATGCGGGTCGGCATCGAGCACCGCGACTACCCCGAGGCGGTCCAGAAGGAGGTCCTGAAGGACGCCGCCGCGCAGGAGGTGCCCAGGCTCGAGAAGAACATCTCCGCCCTCGGCACGATAGCGCACATCGCTCCGCTGCTCGGCCTCCTCGGCACGGTGACGGGCACGATGAAGGCCTTCGGCGTCCTCGGCCGCTTCGGCTCCGTCGCCGACCCCTCGATCCTGGCCCGCGGCGTCTCGGAGGCCCTCATCACGACGGTGGGCGGCATCGTCGTCGCCGTGCCCGCGGTCATCTTCTACAACTACCTCGTCACGAAGGTGAACCTCATCCTCGTCAAGATGGAGAACCAGGTGAACGCCCTCGTCCTCATGATCAACGCGAGCCGCCTCAAGGCCCGGTCCGCCGCGGGGGAGGGGGGCAAGGCATGAGGCTCGAACGCCGCCTGAAGCCGACCATCAACATCGACCTCACGCCCCTCATCGACGTCGTCTACCAGCTCGTCATCTTCTTCATGATCACGAGCGTCTTCAAGACGGCGCCCGGCATCCCCCTCGAGCTGCCCGGCGCGGCGACCTCGGCCGCCGTCGCGGTCTCCGAGCTCCGCATCGTCGCCGTCTCGGAGAACGAGATCTACGTCGGCCGGGACCGCACCACCGCCGCCGGACTCGATGTCCTCGTGGCCAAGGCGGTCCAGGGCGCCGGCGACAAGGAGCTCAAGGCCCTGCTGGAGGGCGACAAGAACATGCCCTACCAGCTCATGGTGACGATCCTCGACGCGCTCCGCGCCAACGGCGTCGACGGCGTCGGCCTGCAGACGCGGCCGAGCGGCCCGGGGGCTCCGGGTTCCGGCCCCGCGTCCGCCGCTCCCAAGGGCGCTCCATGAGGGAGGAGTGGCTCCGCTCCCAGGACCGCCGGCGGCGCCTTGTTTCCTGGGGCCTCACCGCCGCCGGCTATCTCCTCGTCGCCGGACTGGTCCTCGCGATCGAAGGCTTCCGCGTGGAGGAGGCCGGAAATGGTAACGAGGCGGTGGCTTTAGCCGAACGACTCCATCCGGATTTGATCATCATGGATGTGGAAATGCCCGAACTTGACGGGCTGGCAGCGACGCGCAAAATTC
>DAINBW010000536.1:0-577 GCA_036732745.1 Spirochaetales bacterium
GGGCGGCCGGCAGGACGGCGTGTAAATCGTAGCGGCGGCTCGTCGCGAGGCCCGCCGCGTCGCGGGCGACGAGTTCCACCACGAAACGCTCGTAGGGGAGCGTCGCGGGAAGGGGCGCGGAGAAGGGCAGCGGCGCCGAGGGGCCGGCGCCGGCCTCCGGCTTGCCGAGGACGGCCTTCTGCGCGGGACCGCCGGCGACGCTGTACTCGAGATAAACCAGCCCGTTGGGCGCGGCGACCTTCCCCGCGAACACACTGCCCGCGGCCAGGGCGACGGCCGCGCCCGGGGACCAGGGACTCCGCTCCGTTCCGGCGCCGAAGGCCGCGTCGGAGAGCAGCGGCGCCGGGCCGCGGACAAGAAGCTCGACCTTGCGGACGGAGGTCTTGCCGGTCTCGTCCTTCGCCTCGAGCCGCAGTTCGTGCCTGCCGGCGGCAAGGGCCGGCAGGGGGAGGGCGAAGGCGCCCGAGGGGAAGGACAGGGCTTCGCCGCCGTCAAAGGAGATCTTCAGCTCGGCCGCGCCGTCGTCGTCGGCGACGAAGCCGGCTATCGCGTCCCCGGGCGAAAGCGCGAGGGGCGC
>DAINBW010000536.1:587-2492 GCA_036732745.1 Spirochaetales bacterium
CCGGGGCGGGCGCGCCTTTCGCCGCGGCGGCGGCCGGAGCCGCGGGCAGGGACAGCTCGACGCGCGGCGCGTCGGCTTGGGCATCGTAGGAAAATTTAGCGGCCGCGTTCGCGGCGTTGCCGGCCGCGTCGCGGGCCGTGAGGGACAGCGCGAGCGGCGAGCCCTTCGCGGCCAAGCCCGCCGCTTCGGGATCGGCCCAAACGGCGTAATATGAACCGCCTTCGGCCACGGGGAGCGATCGCTTCTCGGCGCCAAGGGAAAGCTCGGCGGAGGCGAGGCCGCGCCCGTCGGCGAGCCGCGCCACGAGGGGGAAGGGGCCGGCCATGGCCGCGACCGCCGTGGCCGACGCGGCTCCCTGGGCGGGCGCTAGGATGGCGACCGAGGGGGCGCCGTTGTCGAGCACGAGATAGATGGGCGCGAAGCGGAAGACACCGGTCTCGTCCTCGACGCGAAGGAGGATGCGCGCTTCGCCCTCGGGCAGCTTCGTCGAGTCGAAGGCCAACGCGACCGGAACCTCCGCCGCGACGGACTTGGCGTCCTTGGCCTGGAAGAGGGGCAGGTAATTCGCGCCGCCGTCCTGGCTCCAGGAAACCGACTTCACCTTGCCGGCGAAGGCGACCTTGCCCTTCAGGGACAGGGCGCCGGATACGAGGAGCCTGGTCCGGAAACGCTCCGGCGGCTCCCGCCCCTCAGCGAAGCCGAGGGCCCCGAAGGACGGCTCGTCGAGGGCCGGGACGATGACGGACAGCTTGCGGGCGCCGACCGCGCCGGCGAGTTCGATCCTCGGCTCCTCCGCCCCGGGCTCGACGGGGACGGCGTCCGCGGCGGGCGCGACGCCGGCCCGCGGAGCGGCCGTGACCTTGGGCCTGACCGTCGCGACGTTGCCGGCCTTGTCGGTGACGCGATAGGCGGCCTTGGGATTGGCGGCGAAGTCGGCGCGGTGGATGAAGGCCGGGCCGCGGCGCTCGATGGGGGCGAAGGACGCGCCGTCGGCCGCGAACTCCACCGAGGCGAGCCCCGAGGCGTCCTCCGCCACGGCGGCCACGTCCTCGGGGCCGCTCACGACGGCGTCTTCGGGAGGCGAAAGGAAGCGGACCACCGGCGGGACCGCGTCCAACGCGTAGCTCCGGAACGCTCGGGCGGCATTGCCGGAGGCGTCCTCAGCGACGATCTCGAGATGGGTGGGACCGGCTTGGTCGGCCGCCGGCTCGACGAAGAAGGAAAAGGCGCCGCCCGCCGAGGGCTTGAGCTCGCGGGGCTCCGCGCCGGGACGGGGTATCCAGCGCAGGGAGGCGAGGCCGCCCGAGTCCGTCACCCGGCCCCGCACCTCGAAGCGGGCCTTGGCGAACATGCCCTCCGCCGGCGCCTCGAACTCGACGCGCGGCGCCTCGGAATCGCAGGCGAAGGAGAATGGCCCCGCCTCAAAGACGTGGCCGAGCTTCGTCGTCCCGACGAGGCGGAGGGGCGGGGTCGCGCCCTCCTTGACGGCCGCGATCGCGATGACGCGCCCGTCGAAGGAGGCGGCCACGATGTCGGTCGGCGGCTCGAAGCGGAGCGAGGCGAGCTCCTCGCGGTAAAAGGCCCCGAGGAGGGGCTCGGACTTCGAGAGCATGACGCGTCCGTCCGCGACGCGCGGATCGTCGAAGCGGAAGCCCGTGTCCTCGCGGATCGCTCCGAGGTTGACGGCATAGACCAAGGCCCGGCCGAGGGTCTCGTTGCCGAAGGAGTCCGTCGCGCGGACCTCGATGGGCGCGAAGCCGTAGGGAAGGCTTCGGTCCAGGGCGAGGCGGAAGAGCAGGCCTTCCGCCGACTTCTGGAACTCGAGTTTCCGGGGAGGACCGCCGGCGACCGACCACTCGGCCTTGACCGGGGGATTCGGCGCGGCCAGGCGCCCCTCCAGGAAGG
>DAINBW010000537.1:0-2491 GCA_036732745.1 Spirochaetales bacterium
CATCCCGATGCGCCGCATATCCACCTCCGGTCGGGTTTCGAGGTAATCGAGCGCAGCACTGCCCGCGATATCGAAATCGTAGCGCATGTGCATGCCGCGAAAACGAATCGCTTCGCCCTGACCGGGGCCATCCACCAGCAGGCACGAGAATCCTCGTCGCACCAGGTCGGGCACGCCGCGCAGGTACCCGGCCGGGGGGGCGGCGGCACCGCAAGCGGCCGTCCCGACGGCGGCTCACCCGAAAGCGGTCGCGCCGGCGCGGATGCTGGGGCCGGCGCCGACGCGAGGGCCGGCGCCAAGGCGGAGGCCGGCGACGAGGTGGAGGCCGGCGCCATAGCGGCGGGCCCCGAACCGGCTCCCGCCCCGTCTCCCGAGGAACTCGAGGGCGGCTTTGAGCGGCTCCTCGACGAAGAGGAGCTTCCCTCCTTCCTTGCCTCCTTTCTCGAGGCTCTCGTCGGGCGGAGCTCGCCCGACGCCGGAATTCTCGGCCTCGCCAACCACGCTCGGGGCCGGGAAGGCAGCTGGGTGTTGCTTCCCTTCCGCTTCTCGCTCGATTCGGTTGCTTTTCGCGGAAGCTTGCGTATACTATTTCCCAGTATGCCCGGCGGTCCGGGAAGGCTCGAGGCGCGGTTCAGCGCGGGGTCTTCCGTAACCAAGGCCTCCGCTTGGGGTTTTTCCCTTGCGATGGGCGGCACCGGAGGGCCTCGGCTTCGGATCTTTCCGGGCGCCAGGTTGGCCGAGGCCCAACGCGGGCTTCCCGCCCTGGCCACGGCGCTTGCGACGCGCGGCTGCGTCGTCGAACTGGCGGCGGAGAACGCGGAACGGGGCGCCGCTCCGCTCGACGAGAGGGAGGGGGTGGCCTTCGATGCCTAGGCCTCGCTTCAAGGCCGTCGCCCTCCGCTACGAGGCCGACTTGCCGGCTCCCTTCCTCCTCGCCAAGGGGGCGGGGCGCGAGGGCGAGAGGCTCGCGCGGATCGCCGAGGAGAAGGGCGTGCCCCTGCTCCGTGACGAGGCGCTCGCGGAGGCGCTGTATCCGATCGATATCGGGGGCTTCGTCCCCGTCGAATATTACGAGATCGTCGCGAAGGTCTTCGCCTTCGTGAAGTCGATAGAGGAAGCATGAAGAAGAGAATCGCCCTGGATCAGATCGCGCCCGGTTCCCGCTTCTCCGAGGATGTCTACATCGACGACAAGAGCCTCCTCGTGCCCGCGGGAATCGCCGTCAAGCAGAAGGATGTGGACGTCCTGAAGCGCTGGGGCATCGCCTTCGTGCTCACCGAGGGCGAACTCATCGACGAGAACGCCGGCCGCGCCGAGGCGGCGAAGGCGGCCGGAAGCGCCGCGGCCGCGGGCGGCGCCCCGATCGCCGGGCAGCAGGGCTTCGCCGGCAGCCGCGAGCTCTACCGGAAGTACACCGACCTCGTCGACCGGCTGGCCCAGGTCTTCGACCGCATCCGCAAGGGCGAGCCCATCGAGCCCAAGAACGTGGACCTGATTTCCCAGTCCCTGCTCCAGCTGGTCCGGGACGAACGGGACGCCGCCATTTCCGCCATCCTAGGCAGCGAATCCTCGGGTGGGGACGCGGCCAAGTTGGGCGTCAACACCGCGATCCTCGCGACCGTCATCGGTCAGACCCTGAAGTTGCCCGTCTACAAGCTCTCCTACCTCGCCACCGGCGCCCTCCTCCACGACGTCGGCATGCTCCGCATTCCCGAGTCCATCGTGAAGAAGCAGGGCGGCCTCTCCGAGGAGGAGGCGCAGAAGATCCGCGCCCATCCCCTCCTTTCCTACCGCATCGTGACGAAGGAGCTCTTTTACCCGGACGACGTGGGCATCATCGGCCTCCAGCACCACGAGCGCTGGGACGGCGAGGGCTATCCGCGCAAGACCTCGGGCGCCGACATCGACGCCCTGGCCCGCGTCGTCTCGGTCGCCGACGCCTTCGAGGCGATGGTCTCCGTGAAGCCCTACCGCAACTCGATGATCGGCTACGCCGCGATGAAGACCCTCCTGTCGGACAATTCGCGGCGCTTCGATCCCGAGATCCTCAAGGCCTTCATCAAGTCCATGGGCATCTACCCCCTGGGTTCGACGGTCCTCCTCAACAACGCCGCCATCGCCCGCGTCGTGGAAACCCATCCGGACGCCCCGCTGCGGCCCAAGCTCAAGCTCATCGTCGACGAGTTCGGCAACCATTTCGAGGGCGACCGCGGCGAGACCGTCGACCTGATCGCCGAAAAGACCCTCTTCATCGCCCGCGCCCTCGATCCCAAGGAGCTCGCGGGCTCCTAGGAGCCCCCGTCTCCGGCGGCGAAGCGTGGCGATGCCTGCCGGCGAGGAACCGGCCGCCGGCGACGGTGCGCCTCCCTCGACGAGCGCCCGCGGACGCGCGGGGGAAGCCTTGGTCGCCGCCGCCCTCGAGGCGGAGGGCTGGACCCTCTTGGCGCGGAACTTCCGGGCCGGCAGGGGAGAGATCGATCTCGTCGCCGCG
>DAINBW010000538.1:0-2488 GCA_036732745.1 Spirochaetales bacterium
TCGGCGGGAAACTCGAGGATGAGGCGGGCCCCCTCCTCGTTCGAGACGGAAAGGGAACCGCGGAGCTGCCGGGCCAGGTTGTCCATGAGGAGGAAGCCGAGTCCCGACTCGGACTCGCCGCCCGAGTCGAGGGATAGCGGCGCGACGGCGCCTCCCGGGCCGCCCCGGCGACGGGTCAGGAAGTCCACGGGAAATCCGGGCCCCTGGTCGCGGATCTCGAGGCGCACGAGGGAATCCGCGGCGCGCAGCCGCACCGTGATCCGGTCGGCGGCGGAGGCGGAGGCGGAGGCGCCGTACTTGAAGGCGTTGGTCAGGGCTTCGTTGAGGAAGAGCCCGCAGGGGATGGCCTGGTCGAGGCCGAGCCGCAGCCGGTCGAGCTCGAGGTCGACCCGGAAGCCGCGGCCGGCGGCGGAGGCGGCGGAGGAGACGAGCCGCTCCGCGTAGGCCGAAAAATCGATCGCGGAGAAATCGCCGCTCTCGTAGAGGAGTTCGTGCACCGCCGCCATGCTGCGGATGCGCGCCACCCCGTCGGAAAGGCAGGCGAGACAGGACTCTTCCTGCTTGGTCCGTATCTGCAGGTTCATGAGCGAGGAAACGATCTGCAGGTTGTTCTTCACGCGATGGTGGATCTCGCCGAGGAGGACGCGCTTCTCGTCGTTTTCGCGCGCGAGGGCGGCGGCGGAGAGCCGCTCCTCCGCCTCGAAGGCGGCGAGCCGCTCGGCCATGCGGTTGAAGTCCGCGAGGAGGCGGCGCGCCTCGGAATCGCGCCCGAGCCCGTCGAGCAGCACGGGCCGCGGCACCTCCCCCCGCGCGCCCGAGGCGGCGAAGCCGCCGAAAGCGGCGCGCAGCCTGCCGTAGGCGTGGAAGAAGGGAAGCAGGACGGCCGCGAAGACCGCGATGAGGAGGCAGACGATGCCGGTGCCGAGGGCGAGGACGGGAGCGGAACGCTTGGTTACCAGGGAGCCGAGCTCCTCGACGTAAAAACCCGTGCCCACGTAGACCTCGAGGGGCTCGAGGGGGAGCACGTAGGAGATCTTGGTCTGCTCCCGCGGGAGCGGGGCGCCCCCGCCGCCCGCTGGGCCGCCCGGCGGGGGCCGATGCCGGTAGGCGACAAAGCCGCCTCCGGCGCGGGCCGCGGCCACGAGCTCGCGGATCGGATGGACACCGGCGGAATCGCGCATGTCCCACTGGTCGCTGCCCTCGAGGGCGGGCTCGAAGGGCTGGACGAGCATGCGCCCGCGGTAGTCGCTCATGAAAAGGTAGTTTCGCGTCGCCTCGTCGTCGTAGACGAAGGTGGCGAGGAGGACCCTGGCCTCCTCGACGGCGGCTTCCCGGGTGATGGCGCCG
Organism: Spirochaetales bacterium; assembly: GCA_036732745.1. GTDB lineage: Bacteria > Spirochaetota > Spirochaetia > Treponematales > Rectinemataceae > JAEUJG01. The sequence goes on from DAINBW010000538.1 coordinate 1,348, forward strand.
CATCGCTCCCTTGCGAGGATGGGCTCCAGCGCGCGGACGGCCATCGTCGTTAGCCGACGGGATTCGGCCTTCCTGGCCTGGATGAGGCTGTCCTTGTAGGAGGCGGCGAAGAAAAGAAACAGCGCGAGAAAGCCGAGCAGGGAAAGGCCCAGGAAGAGCGCGAGCCTAAAACGCAGCTTGGAGGCGAATTTGACGGGGCAGGGCGCGGCTTCCGGGTTCATTGCGGCGAAATCTCCACGGTGGTCAAGGCTATTCTCGAATGTAGTTCTCATATCTCGACTTTGTTCAATATAGCCGAGTCGATCAAAATGTCAATCTTATCCTTTATTTTCCCTCCGCGGCCGTCGGAGCGCGGGCTGCGGTTCCGCCTGGGCTAGGCCCGGGACGCCCGTCGCTCGCGGGGCGTTCGGCGAAGCTTTTTTGACAAAGCTCCCGGCCTCCACTAGAGTTACCCTGTCCAGTTCGGAACGGATCGGGGCATGAAGCGGCTCGCGAGGCGGAGCGCCTCCGGGCTTTGGGCGTCTCGGTACCACAGAAAGGAGCGCGGCATGAAACGCGGCTTTTCCATTACGGCTCGGTTGATCCTGTTCATCTCCGCGGTGTTCGTACTTGTCCTTGGCATCACCGCGACCATCATCTTCTTTACCTTCAGGCAAACCCTCGACAAGAACCTCGAATCGAACGCCGCCACGACGACGGCGCTTCTTCGGCAGGAAATCATTTCCTGGCTTTCCCTGAAGGACGGCATGATCAGCGGCCAAGTCGCGGCGACGAACGTCCTTTTCCCGCGGATGGAAGAGATGCGCTCGACCTATAAGTTGAGCGTCGCCGCCGACAAGGATCTCACCGACGTCTACGTGATGGAGGCGAAGCCTTTCAAGGACGGCGGAATCGTCGTCGTCGCCTCGGGTTGGGTGCCGCCCGCCGGCTATGACCAATACACGCGGGCCTGGTTCACGGACGCCCTCGCGGCGAGCGGCGTGATACACTCGGCGCCCTATCTCGACAACATAACCGGGAAGCTCGTCATCACGGTCGCCGAGAAGGTCGTGCGGGAAGGCAAGCCGATAGCCGTCGTCGGCGCCGACATCTTCATCACCCGCGTCGCCGAGATCGTGGGCGCCAAGAAGCTTTCCGCCAA
>DAINBW010000539.1:0-2482 GCA_036732745.1 Spirochaetales bacterium
CGCGGCCGGGAAACGCCCCCAAGGAGCCTTGACCATGCACCCCTTCCTTCTGGCCGTCCTCGCGAGCGTCGCCGTCAACGCGCTCTTCTTCGCCCTCGCCGCGGCGAAAAAGACCGACGTCGTGACCGACCTCTCCTACGGTCTTTCCTTCGCCCTGACGGCCCTCGTCCTCGTGTTCCTCGAGGGCGCCTTCGAGCCGCTCCGCCTCGCGGCCGCCCTCATGGTCGCCGCCTGGGCCCTGCGCCTCGCGGCCTATCTCTTCCGGCGGATCCTGGCGATGAAGGTCGACCACCGCTTCGACGGCCGGCGCGAGGATCCCTGGAAATTCGCCCGCTTCTGGCTCCTCCAGGCCCTGTCGACGGCGGTCATCATGTTGCCGGCGATAGCCGTCCTCGCGGCGCCCGCCCCGGCCCCCTCGCCGGCGCACGCCGCGGGCGCCGCCGTCTGGCTTGAGCGCCTCGCCGTCGAGGCCGTCGCCGACGCGCAGAAATCCGCCTGGAAACGGCGGGGGGAAAAGGGTTTCATCGACCGCGGCCTCTGGTCCTGGTCGCGCCACCCGAACTACTTCGGCGAAATCCTCGTCTGGTGGGGGCTTTGGATCTACGCCCTGCCGTCCATCGAGGGTTGGTGGCGCCTCGCCATCCTCGGCCCCGCCTACATCACCCTCCTCCTCGTCTTCGTAACGGGTCTGCCGCCCCTCGAAAAAAGCGCGGACGAGAAGTACGGCGCCGATCCTTCCTACGCCGAGTACAAGCGAAGGACGAGCGTGCTCGTCCCCCTCCCCCCGCGCCGGGGCGAGAAGAAAAACCAAGGAGAACGATCATGAGCGGCTCGACTTCCCGCGCCGGCGGATCCAAGGGCGGGAGGGCGGCCCTCGCCATCGGCCTCGCGGCCCTGGCCGCGGCCTGCGCCAGCGACGAGCCGAAACCCGGCTCCACCGCCTCCATCCCCGCCGTCGCTTCCCTCGACCTCAGCCGCTTCGAGGGCGCCTGGTTCGAGCTCGCGAGGATCCCGATACCCGTCGCCCGGGATTGGGTCAACACGGCGGACATTTACATCCGCAACGCGGACGGCAGCTGGTCGGTGCGCTACGAGGGCAACAAGGGCTCGCCCGAAGGGCCGCGAAAAGTCCTCAAGCAGCGGCTCCGCATCCCCGATCCGGGCCGGCCGGGCGAGATGGAAGTCAGCGTCATCCCCTTCCTCTGGTCCAAGTACCGCCTCGTCCACATGAGCCCGGACTACCGCTTCATGCTCGTGACGAGTTCCTCGAAGCGCTTCCTGTGGCTCATGTCGCGCGAGCCGGTGCCGACTCCGGCGGAATACGAGGCGCTGGTCGCCCGCGCCGCCGAGCTCGGCTTCGACACCGCGCGGCTGGAACGCGTCCTCCAGCGGCCCTGAGCCGGGCGGCGCCCGGGCCGCGCGGCCCCGGGCGCGATGGCCGGGCCGCGCGGCCGCCTCATTCGCTCATCGCGACCACGGAAAGCGCCCCGCGGCCCGCGTTCATCCCCACGACGACCGAAATCTCGCTGACGTGGAGGGGCGGAAAACCGAGGACCGCCTCCAGGCGCCGCCCGAGGGCCGCGGCCTCGGCCTCGGCGTGGGCGTGCACGACGGCGTAGGCCCTGAGCGGCGCGCGGGCGTGCCGGTCCTTCACCATCGCGACGATCCGGGAGAGGTTGGCCCGGCGGCTGAACGAGGCGCCGTAGAGCTTCGAGGCCCCCTCCTCATCCACGGAGACGATCGGCTTCAGGTTCAGGAACTTCGCCAAGGCGCCGCCGAGGGGACTCACGCGGCCGCCGCGCACCATGTAGCGCAGGGTCCGGACGCCGACGAGGTTCAGCGCCTTGCGCGACCATGCCGGCAGCTCCGCCTCGAGGCCGGCCGCGGTGCCGCCGCCCTCCAGGTATTCGGCCGCCCGCAACACGACGAGGCCGAGCGAACCCGAGAGGTGGCGCGAGTCGAGGACGCGGACGCGCGAGGCGTCCACGGCCAGGGCCGCGCGCCGGCTCGCCTCGAAGGTGCCGGAAAGCCGGGCGGAAAGATGGACGGCGACCACTTCGTCGTAGGATTCGAGAAGGCGGCGATACAGCCGCTCGAAGGACAGCGCCGCCGGTTGCGACGAGGTCGGGAAGACCGGGGCCGCGTCCGCGAGGTCGTAGAAACGGTCGGGGTCGAGGGTCAGCCGGTCGAGGTATTCCCGCTCGCCGAAGCGGAGGTAGAGCGGCACCACGTGGACGCGATGCCCCTCGAGGAGGCCGGCCGGCAGGTCGCAGGCCGAATCGGTCACGAGGGCCACCTTCGCGCGCCGGTCGTGGAGGTCGGCGAACTGCAGGCGCATGTCGTCCACCTTCTGCTCGATGACCCAGGCCTTCCGGGAAAGCTCCGCCATGACACGCGCGGGATCGTCGGTATGGACGTGGACCCGCGCCTTGAGGGCCCCGCCCGCCACGATCAGGCTGTCGCCGAGCGGCTTCAGGAGGCC
>DAINBW010000540.1:0-2480 GCA_036732745.1 Spirochaetales bacterium
TGGCTGTTTATATATTTTTACCACTATATTGCCTAGACAGAATATACAACTCCTTGTATGATTGCCGAAACCAAACGCGCAAACGGCATCTCGAGGAGGATAGTCTTGAACGGAAAAACGACGGGGCTCGCCCTGGCGATGCTCGGGGCGGCGGCCCTGGCCTTCGGGCAGGACGAGGGCATTCTCGTGAAGAACGCCTTCAAGTACACGCACGTCAACGGGCACAAGCACGAGGAGGAGATGACCGCCTTCGTCCTCTTCGAGTACGAGCAGCTCAAGACGGTGAAGTACCAGGTCGCCTACATCGCCTGCACCTGCCGCGGCCCGGAGGTCAACTACTATTCCGTGGCCTACGTGGAGCTCAACAAGTCCGACGGCTCGGTCAAGCACATCTCCTACGACCTCGACTCCGACGAGCACTACATCGCCGGCATGTACGGCGACAGCGAGACCTCCTGGGACGGCACCGAGGTCAAGGAGCTCTTCGCCGGCTTCATCAAGGACCGCATCATCGGCAAGTCCCAGGCCGAGATCAATGCCTACAAGACCATGCACGGCAACGTGGACGCCTTCACCGGCGCGACCGTGACGCCGAACAACGCGATGAGGATGCTCCAGGGCCTCTTCTCCTACCACAACGCCAAGTACCGCTGATCACGCGCGCCGCGCGGGAGTCCCCCTGCCGGGACCGACCCGCGCGGCGCCCTCGCTTGAAAGAAACCCGAAAGGAGTCTCCCATGCTCAAGAAGCTCGCGCTGGCGGCGCTCGCCGTCCTCCTCGTCGCGTCCGGATCCTTCGCCGCGACCGCTCCCGCGCTGACCGGCAAGGAAAGCATCACGATGGAGAACATCGACGGCTACCTCGACGCGCCCGCCCGCTTCATCGACCTCCGCAACTACGCCGACCTCATGAACGGCGGCGCGATCGCCGGCTTCGAGGTCGTGCCCTTCTTCCAGTATCTCGAGGGCCGGGGCCTTGTCCGCAACAACGGCTGGAATTTCTCCGCGGCCGACGTCAAGGACGCCGCCCTCCTCCAGAACGTCTTCGGCCCCAAGGACCAGGCCATTGTCCTCATCTGCGCCTCCGGCACCCGCGCCGGCTACGTGAAGGCGGCCCTGGACAGCCTCGGCTACGCCAAGGTCTACAACGCCGGCGGCTTCAAGGACTACAAGGGCGCTCGCAAGATCCTCGGCGACGGCGCCTACGCGGGCCTCATCGAGCTCCCCGCCGTCGTGGACATGAACAACATCGACGCCTACCTCGGCCGCCCCGGCGCCAAGTACGTCGACCTCCGCAACGCCGGTGACGTCTACAAGGCCGGCGCCATCGACGGCTTCGTCAACGTCTCCTTCTTCGAGTACCTCGAGGGGAACGCCCTCAAGCGGAACACCGGCTGGGACTTCACGGCCGCCGACGTCGTTTCCAAGGACATCCTCCAGAACGTCTTCGGCAACAAGAAGCGCGAAATCTACCTGATGTGCGCCTCCGGCACCCGCGCCGGCTACGTGAAGGCCGCCCTCGAGAGCCTCGGCTACTCGAAGGTCTACAACATCGGCGGGATCAAGGACTACAAGGGCAAGAACAAGGTCCTCGGCGACGAGACCTTCACCCTCGCCCTCAAGTAAGGCGACGAAAGGCTTCCAACGGGAAGCTGAAGGCCCGCGGCGCCACGCCGCGGGCTTTTTTTTGCGTCATCCGCCAACCGGGCGGCACGGCTCCGGGGCCGGGCCCGGACGAGCGCCGCGGCCCCAGCGCCGCGGCCCCAGCGGCGCAGGCCCCAGCGGCGCGGGCCCGGAAAGTGGCACGGCCCAGAAGCCGGGCGGGCGCCGCAACTCCGGCGGCGCGGTCGGCCTACTTCCGCTCGAGGGTAAAGCCCGACCAGCGGAGAACCTCGCGCCCCTCGCGGCTCTCCGCGACGACGCTCTCCCCGAGGTTCCGTCCGCTGCCCATGAGGATGGCCCGCTTCCCGTCCAGGACGGCGAGCGGATACTCCCGGGCTCTCGCGCCCCCGAAGAACTTGTAACGCAACATGAGGTAGCCCGCCGGATCCATGCCGAGCTCGACGTCGCGCACGAGGCCCTCCGCCGCGTCGAGCATGCGGTAGCTCCCGAGGCGCGCGCGCCACTCGGGTCCGGGCTCGAGGGGAGTGACGCGCTCGCAGGCGGAGAGGAGGATGCCGTGGGAGCGGAAGCCGAGGAGGGGCCGCCCCTCGGATTCTTCGGCGGAGAGCTGGAACTCCTCGAGCGCGGGAACGGGCAGCTTGAGGCCGAGGAAGCGGAGCTGCATCTCGACCCGACCGTCCGTCCGGAGCGCCGCGTCGAAGGTCTTCCCGGCGAAGCCGATCTTGAGCCGTCCGCCACCATCCCTGATCCGGATGACGCCGGCCAGGGAAGCCCAGTCGCCCGCGAGCCTGCTCCGCAGGGCCGGGGCCAAAGGCCGGCCGGGGCCCGCGGGCGCGGCCTTCCCGAGCTCGACGCCGC
>DAINBW010000541.1:0-2479 GCA_036732745.1 Spirochaetales bacterium
CCTTGGCGGTCTCATAGACCGTGTGGAGGGCCGTGGTGTGGTAGTTGATCAGGTTGATGGAGATCTGGGCACAGCGGTAGGTCTCGATGTACCAGCCGATGGCCCGCACGTCCTTGAGGAGGCCCGGGACCTTCACGGTGTTGCCGGCCGCGTCCTTGACGGTGTTGCCGTTCGCGTCCTTGGCGGCGCGGCCGCCCTCGCGGATCGTGAGGGCCACTTCGTTGGCGAGCTTCTTGTCGCGGCAATTGAGGTTCACGTTGTAGGCCACGAGGAACTCGCGGGCGCCGGTCACCGTGGCGCCCCAGCGCGGCACGAAGGCGGCGGGGCCGAAGTCGGGGGCCCACTCGGGCTTCCGGAGCTTGTCGGCGAGGGCCTCGTACTCGCCGGAGCGGATGTCGGCGAGGCTCTTCCGCTCGGGGCGGCTGGCGGCGTACTCGTAGAGGTAAACGGGCAGCTTGAGCTCGGTGGCCAGGCGCTGGCCGAAGCGCTTGGAGAGTTCGACGCAGTCGGCCATCGTGACGCCCGCGACGGGGACGAAGGGGCAAACGTCGAGGGCGCCCATGCGGGGGTGCGCCCCCGAGTGCTTGGACATGTCGATGAGCTCGTAGGCGGCCTTGGCGGCGCGGAAGGCGGCCTCGACCACCTCGTCGGGGGAGCCGACGAAGGTGTAGACGGTGCGGTTCGTGTCGGCGCCCGGATCGACGTCGAGGAGGGAGACGCCGGCCACGCCCGAAATGGCGCGGGAAATGGCATCGATGACGGAGCGGTCCCGCCCCTCGGAGAAGTTGGGAACGCACTCGACGATCTTCCGCTCTGACATGCTTCGCTCCTTCGACAATTGACGCTTCGGTGGCCGCATTTTAGCACGACCGGCGGCGTTCGTGAACCGGGATCGGGCCTGGATCGGCGTTTTTTGGAACGGTGTTTCACCTATAAAAACAACAGGAGCCTGGCACTGGTCGGATCGGCGATTGGCTGCCATCCCGCCCTCGGTTGCAGAACGCGCGGCAAAGGCTTAGGCTGATAGTCGCCAGTTCAAGGAGGCGACCATGACCATTGAAGCGGCCTTGCGCGACGCCATCGCCTGTGAGGAGCGGATACGAGACCAATACCGCGAGGCGGCCGCGGCGGCCACCACGCCGGACGCCAAGCGTTTCTTCAGCCTCCTCGAACGGGACGAGGACTCCCACGTCAAATACCTCGGGCACAAGCTTGTCCAATGGAAAGATCGGGGCATCGTGGACGCGGTCGGCCTCGGCTCGGCCCTGCCCGATCCGCGGCGGCTCGAGGCGGCGGCGGCCAAGGCCGGCGCCCACCTGGCCGACCGGGGAGCCGCCGCGGACCGGATGCTCGGCGGCGAGGAGGAGGCTATGCGCCGCGCCCTCCGGGCTGAGGAGGAAACAACCGCCTTCTACCGGAGTCTCGTGGCGGACCTGCCGAGCGAGGCGCGCCCCCTCTTTGCCCGCTTCCTCGACATCGAGGAGGGCCACACGCGCATCGTCCGCGCCGAGCTCGACCTGGCCGACCGCACGGGGCATTGGTTCGACGCCCGCGTCTTCGACCTCGAAGACTGATAGTCTGAAAGCCCCCGGCTCTAAAAAAGCCCCGCCGGCCTTGCGGTCGACGGGGCTTGTTCTTATTGGGCGGCGCGCCGCGGGGCCTTATTCCTTGGGCTTGCGGCGGGGGGCGGGGCGGTCGCCGGAACCGTAGTCGCGGCGCGGGCCGTCGCCGCGCGGCGCGTAGGGCCGGCGGGCGCCCTCCCCTCCCTGGTAGGCGCCGCCCGAAGGTGCGCCGGGACCATAGCGACGCGGGCCGTAGGAGCCCTCGCCGCGGGGACCGCGGGGCGGCCTGCCGCCCTCCTCGGCGCCGCGGGGCGTCGCGAGACGGACGGGCGGGAGCCCGCCGGAGCCGCGGGCGGCCTGGATGATGCGCTCGGCGGCCTCGAAGGGGACGCTCAGGAAGGAGAAATTTTCGTAGACCTCGATGCCGCCGACGAGGCGGTCGGGGATCCCCGTGAGGCGCTTCACCATCGCGGCGAGAGCCCGGGGCGTGGCGCCGTCGCGGCGGCCGGCGCCGATGAAGAGGCGGGCGGTGCCGGCGGCGTCGACGGAGGTCTCCTGGATCTCGCGGTAGCGGGCGGGATCGAGCTCGGCGCCGAAGGACTCGAAGAGGGCGGCGGCGAGGGCCTCGCGGGGGCCGAGGCGGGCGAGGAGCTCGTCGGCCAGGCCGAGCCAGAGCTCGAGGGCCTCGGGCGAGGCGGCGTCCTTGGCCGCGCGGGCCGCCTTGCGGGCCGCGGCCTTTTCCGCCTTGGCGGCGGCCTTGGCGGCGGCGGCCTCGAGCTCGGCCTCGGCGGCGGCGATCGCCGGGGCATCGGGGGCATCGGGGGCGGCGGTCTCGGCGGCGGGGGCGGCGGTGGCGGCGGGGGCGGCGGCTTCGGCGGCGGGCGCCGCGGCGAGCGGCGCGCCGGCGGGGACGGCCG
>DAINBW010000542.1:0-2478 GCA_036732745.1 Spirochaetales bacterium
GGCGCCGAACCGAGGACTCGCCGCAGGCTTTCGGGGAGGCCATGGCCCGGGGCGGACTCGGCGGAGGCGCGCGGGCCGCCCGGCGCGGCCTTCCTGTCGGTGCTCACGGAAGCGATCATAGGCGCGCGGCGGCAGTTGGGCAACGGCTCGGGCGGCATTTGCGCGGTGATACCCCCGCGGCTTAGGATTGAGTAGGAATGGATGCAGTCCTGTCCGAGGAGGCCCCATGCGCGGCATCCTGTTTCTCCTGATGGCCATTTCACTCGCCGGAGCGGTTTTGGCGCAGGCGGCGCCCGAGCGCCTCGCGCCCGGGAGCTTGGAAGCGGCGGTTGGGCAGGCCGTCAGGCTCGAGACCAAAGGCGGCGGATCCTTTCAGGGCAGCCTCTTCGCCGTTTTCCCCGACCGGATCGAGCTGGTCGACGGCGAGGGGCAGATCGTCGGCATAGCCCGCCGTGAACTCGCTTCCTTCGAGGTCCTGGATCCGAACAAGGACGCGGCGACTTATTTCCAGGACGCGGCCATGAACCGCCTCATCGTCATGCCGACCGGTTTCGGCATGGAGGCCGGCGCGCTCCATGTCACCTCCCAGGAGATCGTCGCGGTGACGGCGAGCTACGGCCTGGCCGAGCGTTTCTCCCTATGGGGCGGGATAAGCATTCCGGGCGCCCTTGCCAGTCTCCGCTATGCGGCGCCGCTTGGAGACTCCGCGGCCCTTTCGCTCGGCGCCTTCGCCGGCGCGACATGGATAGAACCCGTCGGCGTCCTGCTGCCCTACGCGATCTGCTCCCTGGGCCGCCCGAACCGCAATTTCACCCTCGGTTTCGGCGCGCCCTTCACCCTTTCCGCCTCAGCGCCGTTCCACCTCGCCGGACTCCTCGGCGCGATCGGCGGAAAGATCATCGTTTCGCGGAGCGCCTCGATCGTCACGGAAACCTGGATCCTCGCCCTGAGCGGCGGCGGCGCCTGGGACTCGCTGGAGCTCCTGGCGGTGCCGGCGGCGGTGTTCCGCATCGCGGGCGGGCGCCTGAGTTGGGATCTCGGCGCCCTGGTGCCCTTGACCCTTTCCACCCGCGAGGGCTGGAGCTTCGGCGGCTTGGAGGGCGGCCCGGTCGTCCCGATTCCGGTGATTTCGATCACCTACCGGATCCAATAGATCCCGCCTCCGCCCTTGCCCCGCGGTGCGCCTCTCCGCTAGGCTCTGGGTATGATGAACAACGGCTATCGGACTCCGGGCCGCTCCCGCTCGGCCGTCCGCATCGTATCCTATGTCCGCGCCCTGGGTTGGGGCATCGCGATCGCCCTTGTCCTGCTCGGGCTCCTGGCCTTGGTGCAGGCCTACTTCCACCCCTTCGATTTCGTGCTCAAGGAGGCGGACGAGAGCCTGGCGATGGTCGACACCGCCCTCTCCTCGAACACGGTGGCCGGCGTTTCCATCGGCACGCTGGCCTTGGTGGCCCTGGTCGCCGCGGTGCCCCTTTTCAAGAAGAACGTCCACCGGCGCCAATACTTCGTGTCCTTCTGGCGCGGCCTTTTGTCCTCGGCCATCTTCCTGGCGACGGACAAGCTGTACCGCTTCGTCCAGAACCTCGGGCTCCTCTACTTCAGCGCCACGCTGGCCCTCTTCGTCGCGGCGACGATCATCCTCGTGGAAATCGTCGCGCGCGCGGGCCGGGTCGAGGAGGAGGCGGAGCGCCGCACCGAGTTCCTGGCCTCCATCGTCTCGGGCCTTGTCTTCGGTCTCGTCGTCCAGCTCGCCGAGTACCTGTTCTCGCTGGCCGCGCGCTTCCTGCCGTTGTAGTCCGAATCGCCGGGCCGCGGGGCGCGAATCGCCGCGCCCGCGGCGGCCGTGCGCGCCATGATGCCTGCCGTGGCGGCTCCCGGAAGCGGAGAGCGCCGCAAGGAGGAATCATGGACAAGGCTATGAACGTAGAACCGATCGGCTACGCCCGCGGGCAGGACGGAAATCATTATCTGGAAATCGAACCCCGCTTCAGGCCGGGCCTCCTGGGTCTCGAGGAATTCGGTTGGGTGCAGATCCTCTGGTGGGCTTCACTCGCAGGGGAATTTCCGTCCGGGGCCCTGCGGTACCCCTCGCCCTACCGCGGAGGTCCGGCCGAGCTGGGCCTCTTCGCGAGCCGCTCGCCGATACGGCCGAATCCGCTCTGCCTGAGCGCCGCGGCCCTTCTCGGCGTCGATGCCGTGAGCGGCATCCTGCGCTTTTCCTGGTTCGATCTGGAGCCGGGCACGCCCATCCTCGACTTGAAGCCCTATCACCCCTCGGCGGACCGGGTGGAATCGCCTGGAATGCCGGCTTGGTGTGCCTCGTGGCCGCGCTCCGTGGAAGCCTCCGCGGACTTCGACTGGTCGGCCGTGTTCAATTTCTAGGGGCCGCCCGTGCGGCGCGGACGGCCTTCGCGCGGGGCCGCCGCGTCCGACGTCGACGCCGCGGCGCGGCCGGCCCCACCGTCCGAGCCGCGG
>DAINBW010000543.1:0-2477 GCA_036732745.1 Spirochaetales bacterium
GCGCCGAGGCCCTCGTAATAGAGGCCCTCGCGGCCCATGGAGACGAAGGTCTGGCCGAGGCCCTTGGCGCGCAGGGCGGCGGCCGCGGCCGGGAGCTCGTCGCGGGAGGCGATCGTCAGGCCCGAGAGGACCTCGGCCTCCGCGCGGTTGGGTTTCGCGAAGGCGAAACTGCCGACGAGGTCCACGGCCTTGGCGGCCTTGGCGACGGAGACGGGGTCGAGGACGAGGAGGGGGCCGCGCCTGCCGGGGCGGCTACCCTCCCCCGAGCCGCCGTAGCGCTCGGCGAGCCAGGCCAGGGTCGCGGCGGGCAGGTTTGCGTCGGCGACGACCAGGGCGGCGCCGTCCAGGAGGCCCGAGCGCTCGGCCAGGCGCTCCGGCGTGAGGCGCTCGATGGAGTCCATCGCGGCGACGGCGCCGACCAGGGCGCCGGCATCGTCGAGGAGGCAGATGTACTGGGAGGCGGCGGTCTGGGAAAGGCGCATCGCGCCGCGCAGGCCTATGCCGAGCCGCCCGCAGGATTCGGCGAGGGCGGCGGAGAGGGCGTCGTCGCCGAGGACGGCGACGAGCTCCGTGCGGATGCCGAGCCTGACGAGGTTCTCCGCGACGTTGCGGCCGACGCCGCCCGGGCTCATGAAGGCCGAGCCCGGATTGGAGTCGCCCGGCCGGAAGGTCCCGGCGGAACGCCCCTGGATGTCCATATTGATGCCGCCGACGACGGCGACGTAGCCGCTTCGGTCCATGATTCCCCCTCGCGGGATCCCGCGGGATCCTTGGCCGCCTTTTTTGGCGGAAGTGCTAGCCATACACCGAGAACGGCCGAAGCGGCAATAGCCGCCGGACGCGCGGAGCCCCACGCCTGACCCGGCGGGCCGAGGCTAATCCCCTATCTCTGTAGAAATTAGTCAAATTATCCGTTTTTGCGCAAAGAAGCGCGGCGCCGAACGCCAGGCCGGCCGCGAGGCGGCTTGAATAGCGGGTCCCGTTCCGATAGAGTAAAGTCCTAAAGGGAAACGCACTTGGATCAAATCTTCGATCGTTTCGAGCGTTTGTTCAAATCCTGGGTCACCCCCGAGGCCGGCGAGGCTTCCCGGAGCCACGGCTCCTACGGTGATCCCGACCTCGACTCCGCCATGAGCGAGCTTGACGACTTCCTGGACCGCGACCGCACCGCGACCGAGGCCAAGGAACGCGAGCGGGAACGGCGCGAGCGCGAGGCCCGGGCGCGAGCCCAGGCCGGCGGCGCGGGCGCCTCGCCGTCGGGGCCCCCTCCCCGCCTCGTCGAGGCCTACAAGACCATGGGGCTCGCCTTCGGCGCGCCCTTCCCGCAGGTCAAGGCCGCCTATAAAAAGCTCCTGATGCAGCATCATCCCGACCGCAACAACGACAGCCCCGAGCGCCAGAAGCGCGCCACGGAGCTCTCCGCCAAGATCAACGCCGCCTACCAGCTTATCGAAACCTGGTCGACGACGGGTAAACTCCCCGCGGAAGGCTGAGAGCCGGCGGCCCCGGGGAGGCGGCCAAGGCCGCCCCGTCGCGGCCGTCCACCTGCGCGGCGAGCCTTTTGCCCTCAAGCGGGCGCGGCCCGCCGCCGAAAATCGAGCTAGACCCAACGGGAGGGAAGGACCGGAATGAACGCCAATCCGCTCGCAGCCTACAGAGAGACCCGCGTCAAGACCGCGAGCCCCGCTCAACTCGTCGTCATGCTCTACGACGAGGCGGTGAAACAGTGCGACATCGCCGTCGAACTCCTCGGGAACGACGTGAAGAAGCATCCGCAGTACATCGAAAAGATCAACAAGGCCCTCGGCAAGGCCCAGGACATCGTCACCGAACTGATGGCGAGCCTGGACTTCGACGCCGGCGGCGAGATAGCCCAGAACCTCTTCGCCATCTACGTCTGGTTCGGCCGCGAGCTCCTCGAGGCCAACCTGTCCAAGGAAGCGACCCGCGTCGTGGCCGTCCGCAACCTCCTCGCGGAACTCCGCGGGGCCTGGGTGGAGGCGGCGGCGAAGGTCGGCGGCTCCGGCTCGGCCTCGCCCGTCGGCGTCAACATCGCGGGCTAGCGGGAAACGTCCGATGGCGGTCGACCGTGGTGAGGAGTTCGAGCGACGGGCGGCCGTGCTTCGGCGCTTCCGCGAGCTGCTCCTCCAGCAACGCGGCAAATTCGAGCGCTACCTCCTCGTCCTCGACCATGAAAAGAAGGACATCGAGTCCGGCGACGTCGACCGCCTCGTGGCGCACGTCGAGCTCGAGGAGGAGATCGTCTCCGAGATCTTCACCTTCCAGAAGGTCATCGATCCCCTCGAGGACCTCTACCGCGCGGCCTACCCCACCGAATCGGCGCCCCTCGAGGTGGCCGAGCTCCGCAGCTCCCTCAACGACCTCCACGGCGAGGTGCTGAAGCGCAACGAGGAAAACCGCGCCCTCCTCAAGCGGCGCATGGAAACCCTCCGCGTCGAGATCGCCGGCCTCCGCAA
>DAINBW010000544.1:0-2458 GCA_036732745.1 Spirochaetales bacterium
CGCGGCGGAGGGCATCGGCCGGGCGGGCGACCGCGTCGCCGGCGCCGTCGGCGAGCACCGCGCCGCCGACGCCGAAGGCCGCGCCGGCATCGCGAGCGTCCGCGAGGCGACCGAACTCCTGCGCGGCAGCATCGCCGGCCTCGGCGCCTCTTTCGGCCGCATCCTCGAGGAAGCGCGCGCCGTGCGCGCCCTCGGCGAGGAAAACGGCAGCCGCCTCGAGGCCCTGGACGCCGAGGTTCGCGCCCTCGGTTCCGACTAGCCCGCGGCCAAGGCCGCCGGGCGCCCTGCGCCGACGGGCGACTTAGGCAGGGGCGACCTACACCGCCGGGCGGGCGGCCGGCTCCCGCGCCGCGCGTCGCCGCGTGGACACGTACACCACGACCGCTACGGCCACCGCGCCAAAGGCGACGAGGCGCCCCGCCGAAGGCCTCTCCCCGTAGACGAAGACGCCGAGCGCCAGCTGGCTCGTCGGCGAAAGGTACTGAATGAAGCCCATCCGCTGAAGCGTTATGCGATTCGAAGCGTAGGCGAAGGCCAGGAGGGGAACGGCCGTCACGACTCCCGCCAGGACGAGCATGACCGTTTCCGCCGCCCCGCCGCCGGCGGCCGGATTTCCGAAAGCGCCCCTGCCGGCCGCGTGCTCGCGGAGGAGCCACGCCAGCGCGAAGGGCGCCGCGAACAGCGTCTCGGCCGCGAGCCCGAGCAGGGGATCGAGCCCGGCCTTTTTCTTGACGAGGCCGTAGAAGGCGAAGGTCCCCGCGAGGACGAGGGAGACCCAGGGCAGGCTGCCCATCGCGATCGCCGCGAAGGCGACGCCGAAGGCGGCTATGCCCACGGCCGCGGCGGTCCAGCGGTCGATGCGTTCGCCCATGAAGACCGCGCCGAGCGCCACGGACAGGAGCGGATTGATGTAGTAGCCAAGGCTCGAATCGGCCACCTTCCCCGAATTCACCGCCCAGATGTACAGGCCCCAGTTGATCGTTATCACCACGGCGCAGAAGGCGACGGCCGCGGCGCGGCGCCGGTCCTTGACGAGGGCGACAAGGCCCTTGAGGCCGCCCTTCTTGAGCGCGAGCAGGCAGAGCGTAAGAGCCGCGGACCAAACGATGCGGTGGCAAAGGATTTGGATGGCGTCCACCGCGGCCAGGCTTTTCCAGTAGAGCGGAAAGAGTCCCCACATGCCGTAGGCGGCGAAGGCGGCCAGGGTGCCCAGCGTCGCGGCGCTCTTTTCGGGTTTGTCTCGCATGGGAGGATAGTAGCAGAGCGCGCCGCGCGTGGCGAGACCCCGCCGGCATGAGACAAAAAGATCCCCCACGTCGGGGGATCTTGGGCGGCGCGGCGCCGCGGGCGAGCGCAGGCCCGACCGCGGCGCAGGTCTTCGCTCGGCTAACGCGCCTCTTCCAGCATCGCCTTGGCCAAGGCCGCGTCGTCGCCCGTGAGCGTGCCCGCGGCCAGCGCCGCCTGGAGCACCGTCTTGGCCTCCGCCTGGGCGCCCGTGTCGAGGTCGAGCCGCGCCAGGAGCAGGGCCCGCGGTCCGGACCAAGGTCCGACGGCGGCCATGGCGCGCAGGGTCTTGATCGCGCCGAGGGTGCCGCCGGCCGAGGCCAGGCACCAGGCGCGGCTGTAGAGCGCCGAGTCGCGGAGCTCGCCTTCGGCGACCGCGGCGGCCTCCCCGAAGAGCTCCGCCGCGTCGGCGAAGCGCTCCTCGCGGAGCATCGCCCGCGCCTCTTCGATCAAGGCTTCCGGGCTCTCGGAATCGGTGGCCCAGACCATCGAATCGGCGCCTTGGGCGGCGCCGCGGACACCCGCGACGGCGGTGCCGGAGGATTGGGCCTTCGGATCGACGAGCTTCCCGAGCTTGCCGAGCGCGCCAGTCGTCTTGGCAGCCTTCTCGGCTCCCGACTTGAGCACCGACTCGAGGGCAAAAACCCCCGGCGCCGACAGGACGATCTTCCGCCGGCCGTCGGAAAGTTCGACATAGGAGGCAGGGCCAAGCCTGATCGTGTCGGTGGACTCGACCTTGTCGCCGGCGTTGAGCGCCTTCCACGCCGTGCCCTTTTGGAACTCGACCTTGCCCTCGGCCCAGCTCACCGTAAGCGGCGCCGCGGCCGCGGCGGATATAGCGAAGACGGCCAAGACCGCCAGCAGGAACTTCCTCATTGAACACCTCCGGACATTATATCAATCATAATATAGCTCATTTCTCCCCCGTTGACCGCGTAACCGCGCCCCTAAGCGCCGCTTGGCGTCGAGACTCGTCGGCGCCGGAGCCAGGGCGTAGCGGGTGGCGGGAGAGGGAGCGGGTAGACCGCCGTCGCCCGGCGCCGCGGGCCGCGGTGCGGAGGGCTGGGGAGCGGGCGTTGAAGGTGACGCGGCCCCGGCGCCGGAAAGCGCGCTCGGGGCGTAGCCGGCCTGGTGGATCAGGGTTTCGGAGTGGACTTGCCGGGGAGAAGCGGAC